>JASFRE010000001.1:0-34960 GCA_050115055.1 Candidatus Eiseniibacteriota bacterium
GCCGCGTCCGTCGCGTTCCAGCGCACCGCGTGGTCGCCGGCGCCGAGCTCGCGATCGACGAGGGTCGCCACCTTGTGGCCACTGATCGTGTAGACCTCGACCGTCACACGCTCGCTCCGTGGCAGCCGGAAGCGGATCTCCGTGCTCGGATTGAACGGGTTCGGCGCGGCCGCTGTGAAGCCGAAGGCCGCCCCGTCGTGGCGTGCCGGGCCGTCCTGGAACCCGGATCCCTCGCAGGCCTCGGTCACGACGTTGGCGGCCGGGTCATAGGTGGCACCGGACTCGACGACATCGGTCACGGCGAGGCACCAGATGCCGGTGGGCTGCCGCTCCTTCTTCGAGATCAGGACGGCCTCACCCGACGCATCCGTGACGCCGCTCGTCGCCTCCGTCGTGGGACCGCTGAACGTCCCGAACACCTCCGCACCCTCGACGGGGCCGCCGCCGCCATCGAAGACGGTCACCGTCGCCTCGGCGAAGTACTGGTCCGGACCGTTGGCCGCCAGTCGCACGACCGTGATCGCCTCGACGTGCACGTAGACCACGGTGCCCGGTTCGGTCGCCGTGACGTAGTCGGGCGCCAGCCGCGTGTCGGCACCATGGGCGTTGCTGGCGGTCAGCGACACGCTGTACGTCCCCGCCGTCGTGTAGACGTGACTCGGATGCTGCGCGTCGGAGGTGGAACCGTCGCCGAAGTCCCAGCTCCAGGCCGTCGGCGACCCGGTCGACAGGTCGGTGAACTGGACGCTCAGAGGCGCCGGTCCGGAGAGCGGCTCGCCACGGAAGTCGGCGACCGGCGGATCGGCCGACGGCGCCTCCCAGCTCGCGGTCGACATGGCCACCGGCGCCGACTTGCCGTTGGCGCTCCACAGGTCGTAGAGCACCTGTCCCGAGCCGTCGGTGGTATTCGCGTCACGCAGGAACTCGACGTACTCGCGGCTCAGCGTCTGGTAATCGAGCGTGACGTCGATGCGCTCGGCCGTCGATGGGATCGAGTAGACGGTCGCGTCCCAGTACTGCCCGTCGTCATAGCTGTAGCCGACCGGCGGTGACTGGATCGCCGCGAAGCCGGCGTTCGTGAAGCCACGCGGCGGGATCCGGTTGTCCTTGAAGATCTCGTGGTTGAGCACGAAGTGGAAGGACGGTCCCGGATCCAGTCCCAGGGTCGGTGCCAGTGCCTCGGAGATCCCCGGCTTGATCTCGTAGATCTTGACGTCCGCGTCGTGCGTCAGGGTGGCGGTCGCCGGATCGTAGGCGCCGGACTCGTAGACGATGCCGCCACCGGCATCACGCGCCACGACATGGATCCAGATGCGCCGCCCCTCCGGATAGCCGGACGGCAGCTTGTGGCCGGTCTCGTTGGTCACGGTGACGGTCGCCTCCAGCACATCGCCCTGGTCGACGACCGCGAGGTCGAGGGACGCCGCCCGCTCGAGCATGTCGGTCGCCCGCTGGACACCGGCGGCCAGGGCCGGCGAGGAGACCTCGTCCGGATAGAGCTGCTCGACCAGCACCGGGATGAACGTGTTGCCGCCGGTCATGTCGTGCAGCGGCAGATCGTCGCGCAAAGGCGCTCCGCGCTTGTTGCAGCCCACACCGGTCACGTCGCGGAGGTGACAGTCCTGGCAGACCGAGACGTACTGCTTGTTGCCGCCGAACTGCGGTGCGTAGACCCCTTCGGGCGAGTTGTAGGCGCTCATCAGCCACTCGCTGTAGGTCCGTTCGATCGGAAACATCGAGTCGGGGACGAAATCGGGGGCCGGCGCGCCGAAGTCATTGGGCACGTAGCTGTCACCGCTCCGCATGAAGGCGGGGTTGCTGACGTCATGACAGGTGCCGCAGAGCGCCGCCTCTCGGTGGAACGGCGAGTAGAACATCTGGTGGCGCGCCGCAGCGTCGACGAACGGCCCGCGCTTGGCATTGTTGCTGTCGCAGACGTACATGCCGTTCGCCGAGGCGGGCGGGATCTCACCGAGGGTCGACAGGTAGGCCTGGTCGGCGTCATAGGTGCTGGCCCGGTAGTCCGGATCGCCGGGAAATGGATCGACACCGAGGGGCGTCGGAGCGACCAGCTTGTGGCAGAAGTCGCACTGCACACCCTCGCGATCGTTGTTGTTGAGCGCCGAGCCGTCGGTCGGTACCGAGCGTCCCTCGAGCCATCCGGCCGGCGAGTGACAGCGGATGCAGAGATCGCCGCTGTCGGGGGCATCCTGGTTGGCGATGGCCAGGCAGGCGTAGAACAGCGGGTCGCGCGCCGCCTGCGCCATCATGCTTCCCCGCCAGTTGAATGCCGGCTCCACGGCCTGGTCATAGCCGCCGTGGCAGTTGTCGCACTTGCTCGGGTGCTCCAGGTTGCCGGACTGCCCCGGCTGCGAACCGGGCAGGAAGAAGTCGTCGAGCGTCGTCGGCACGGAGGCCCAGGCGACGGCCACCAGCACGAGAGCGGTCGTAACCGCTGCGAACACGAGTCGTTTGGACATGGTCTGGTCCTCCGTCGGATCGGTGAGCGGCCGGCGGGCACGACGGACATCCGGCGGGCGGAGGGTGGTCCCGCACAGACGCTGCGGCGAGTGGGCGACGGAATGCCGGCCAGCAATGGCCCCGACACTCCCAGTGTACGCCGGTGCAACGCGTCCACCCATCACCGGCGTCAGGTCGGCAGTTGATCTCGGTCAACTCGCGGCAGTCGACCCCGGCCCACGCGTGGAGGAGGGCGACCCGAGCCGCCCGGCGACTCAGCGCGCCCTGGCAATCCGCCCCAGGCCGTCGACATCCTCGAGGACCAGCTCGGCACGGGTCAGCCGGATCAGGCCCTGTCGACCGAAGTCGCGCAGGGTGCGTGACAGGGTCTCCGGAGTGGTGCCGATCATCTGCGCCATTTCCTTGCGGCGCAGCGCGATCCGCGTGCGCGTCGGGATCCCGGTGCTCTCCCCGGGGCCCGACTGGGAGGAGGTCCCGCCCTGCAGGAAGAGCAGGAGCTGGGCGGTGCGCTGCCGCACCGGATGCTGTGTGAGGCTCACCAGCTGGTCCTCGGAGATGCGCAGGTCCCGCGCCAGCCAGGCCAGGAGCTCGAGCGCCAGCCGCTCCGAGCTGCGGATCAGGCCGAGGATCAGCTCCCGGGGAATGACACAGAGGGTGGAGTCGACCAGCGCCTCGGCGGTGGCAGCACAAGGCTCGTCAGCGAGCAGTGGCCGGTAGCCGATCATCTCCCCGGCACCGAGCAGACGGATCACCTGGGTGGTGCCGCCCTCGCCGGTCTTGAACAGCTTGATGGTGCCCAAGTGGATGCAGTACAGCGCCAGCGGTGGTGCACCCTCGTAGAACACGGTCTGGCCGCGATGGAAGCGCTGGACCTGCTTGCCGTCGTCGAGCTCTCGCAGGGCCGGGCCTTCGAGGCACCGGAACACGCCCGAGGCGCGTACCTGGCAGAGCGTGCAGTCGATGTCGGCCCGTTCCATCATGGCGTCGGCATGGTACGCGAGCGACTGCGGGGCGTCGATGCCGACCTGCCGGCGCTCCGGATCGCGCCCCTGGCGGCGCGGGCCCGCCCCGGGAGACCCCCTCGGGAGCCCGGTTCGCCGCCGCACCGCCGCCGCACGTTGCACTCCATTCTCAACAACAAGAGGATGGCGCGTGCGTGATGTGCACGGAGGTGCACGGTCGTGACACCGTCGTCGAGACTGTCGTGCACCGCATGCTACACGACGTGCGTGCGGCAGGCAGCCCGGCGAATCGAATGTTGACGGTGATGCACAGCTTTGGCTGCACGTCCCGGTGACGCGGTCTTGACCGCTTCCTCACTCCATCCTCGATTGACACCGGATCGGAGAGCGCCGTATCCTGAACGAGGTCCCTCCAAGCGCCGAACAGCACCTCCCCCATGCCCACCGTCGTCGCACTGGAGGTAACCCGATGCGTGTCGTCGCGCTCTGCACGCCGCTGGTTCTGCTCGCGCTCTCACTGCCGGCCTCCTCGTCGGCCGATCTGACGCCGCTCGAGACGCTCGGCAAGATGCTCTTCTTCGACACCAACCTGTCGACGCCGCCAGGGATGTCCTGCGCCGCCTGCCATGCGCCGGAGTGGGGCTTCACCGGTCCCATCGCGTCGATCAACGCGGCCGGCTCGGTCTACTTCGGTGCGGTGCACGTCCGCTCCGGCAATCGCAAGCCGCCGACCGCCGCCTACGGCGGCCCGAGCCCGGTCCTGTCCTACGATCCGGCGGAGGACGTCTGGATCGGCGGCATGTTCTGGGATGGCCGTGCCACCGGCTGGAGACTCGACGATCCGCTCGCCGAGCAGGCCCAGGGACCGTTTCTGAACCCGCTCGAGCAGAACAACCCCAACCCCCGCCTCGTGCTCATCAAGGTCAGCCAGTCCTCCTATGCCGATCTCTTCGAGGAGGTCTGGGGCCCCGGCTCGCTCGACTTCGTGGGCGATGTCGACGGCAGCTACGAACGTCTGGCCCGATCGATCTCGGCCTACGAGCAGTCCGACGAGGTGAACCCCTTCACGTCGAAGTTCGACATCGCGCGCGGCGAGTTCACGCAGGAGGAGGAGTGGGGTCTGCAGCTCTTCGAGGACCCCATGAAGGGCAACTGCGCCGCCTGCCACCCGACCACGCCCGGCGACTTCGATCCGGATCACGCGCTCTTCACCGACTTCACCTATGACAATCTCGGGCTGCCCAAGAACCCGGAGAACCCGTTCTACGGCATGCCGCCCAAGTGGAACCCGGACGGCGCCGACTGGGTCGACCCCGGACTCGGCGGCTTCCTCGCGGGCACGCAGTACGCCTCGCAGGCACCCGAGAACTACGGCAAGCACAAGGTGCCGACGCTGCGCAACGTCGGCCGCAAGCCGGCGGCGGACGATGTCAAGGCGTACGGTCACAATGGCTACTTCAAGACGCTGACGGACATCATGCACTTCTACAACACGCGCGACGTCGAGCCCTGGCCGGATCCGGAGGTGTCGGCAAACGTCAACTACGACGAGCTCGGCGATCTCGGGCTCACCCAGGAGGAGGAGGACGCCATCGTCGCCTTCCTGCTGACGCTCAGCGACGGGTACGGCATGCCGGAGCCCATGGCTCCGAACCCGGCCCGCTCGCCGTCACTGGCCACGCTGACGTCGATCCGGGCCTATCCGAACCCGCTGCGGACCGACGGCTTCGTCGAGTGGCAGGGCGCCTCGACGGCGCTGCGTCTCTACGACGCCAGCGGCCGGCTGGTGCTGACGCGCGACGTGGCCGGCCGAGGCGACGGCTCGCACCGCATCGCGTGGGGCGATCTCGTCAACCACCAGGCGCTCGCGTCGGGCGTCTACTTCCTGCACATGGACGGCGTCCCGCAGGCGGCGAGGCGGATCGTCGTGACGCGGTAGCCGCCCGGCAACGGCGGACAGCCAGCGGTCTGCACGGGCAACCGTGCGGCCGCGTGCGATCAGCGGGAAGGTCCGGGCGGACCGACTGCGCGAGCCCTTTCCGCACTGACCCGGAGCCCGGTGGTGCGGCGCCACGACCGGGCTCCCGCCTCCGGGGTGTCCCATGCCTGCCTGTCTCCAGCATGGCTTCCACGCCGGCCGCGACGCGTCGATCGATGGCCGCGTCGCCGCCCTCCTCCGGCTCGCGCTGGGGGTCACGCTCGCGGCCTGTGTCGCCGCCGGCGCCGCCCCGGCGTCGACCTGGGTCGAGATCGGCGACGCCGGCGATCTCCCGGACGATGCGCAGATCCCGGGCGGCACCGGCCCCTTCACCGCCATCTCCGGCTCGCTGCTGGCTGGCGGCGATGCCGACCTCTACCTGATCCACGTCGACGACCCGGTGGGCTTCGAGGCCACGACCTGTCCGGACAGCGATGTCGACACGCAGCTCTGGCTCTTCGCTCTCGACGGCCTCGGGATCACCTTCGACGACGATGCCCCCTCCTGCGGAGTCCTCTCGACCATCACCGGCGCGCACGTGCCGGCCCCCGGCCGCTACTACCTGGGATGCAGCGCCTATGACTGGGACGCGCTCGACGCCGCCGGTGACGCCATCTGGCTCGACGAGCCGTACGACACCGAGCGGCCACCGGACGGTCCCGGCGCCGCTTCGCCGCTCGCGCAGTGGGGCGACACCGCCTACGAGGAGGGCAGCTACGTGATCACGCTCGCCGGGGTCTCCTGGGCGGTCACGTCGGTCGACCCGGTCGCTGTCCCCGCGCCCGTCGACTGCCTTCTCGACCAGAACGCGCCCAACCCCTTCAACCCGCACACGGTGATCCGGTACGAGCTGTTCCGGGCGGCGCCGATTCGCCTCCTGGTCTATGACATCTCCGGCCGCCTCCTGCGCGTCCTGATCGACCGCCGCCTGGCAGCGCCCGGTGCGCATTCGACCGCCTGGGATGGTCGCGACGACGCCGGACACGACGCCCCGTCGGGCGCCTACCTCTGCCGGCTGGTGGCCGGCGATCGCACGGCGACGATCCGCATGACCCTCGTCCGGTAGCGGCCGTGCATCACCGTCCCGGTGGAGGATCCTGGCGGCGTCGATCACCCGCAGCGGGGTTCCTCATCGGTCGACCGATCCCGGCCGCGTGACGGCGGCGTCACGCCGCCCGTCGCGCCCGACGACGCAGCGGCTGAGGCGCGCGTCGCGCTCGAGCAGCTCCATCGCCTCCGGCAGGCAGTCGCGGCTCGACAGCACCGTGACATACCCCGGACGGAGCGTCGGTGCCAGCCGCAGCGCCTCGATCCACTCGTCGCGATCGAAGGGATCGGCCGCGACTCCGTCCCAGAAACCGCAGCGCTCGAGGACGTGATCGATGCGCTCGGTGCCCTGCCCCTGCAGGCGGCTGATCAGGTAGGTGGCCACCCCGACCTGCAGACCGTGCAGGCGCGGGCGCGCCGAGACCGCGTCGAGGGCGTGCGAGATCAGGTGCTCGCCGCCGCTCGCCGGTCGAGACGAGCCGGCGATCGCCATCGCGAAACCGTTCAGCATGAGCGCGGTGGCGAGGAGTCGCGTCCCATCCAGATCGCGCTCCGGCCGCGCCATGAACTGGTAGACCGTGGCGTCCGAGAGCAGTGCCGCGAAGTCGTGCACCGGCGTCCCGACGGTGTGAAAGGCGAGCTTCCAGTCGGCGATGGCGGTGACCTTGGCCACCAGGTCACCGACCCCGGACCACCAGAGGGGGTCGGGAGCGGCCAGGCAGACCGCCGTGTCGACGACGACGGCGAACGGCATGGCCGACGGCAGCGAGCGCCGGCGGCCGGCGAGCGTCAGGCTGGACTGGGGACTCGCGAAGCCGTCGTTCGAGAGTGACGTCGGCAGCGCGAAGAACGGACGACGGGCCAGGTGGGCGACGTACTTGGCGACGTCGAGCGCCTTGCCGCCGCCGAGCCCGACCACCGCCTGGGTCGTGGCCGGCAGCGCGTCGAGCAACGTGGCGGCACCCTCGAAGCTGGCCTCGCAGAGCTCGATGCGCTCGTCGATGTCGATCCCGCGCTCACCGCAGGCATCGGTGAACCGGCCCTCGATCGTCGCGGGCAGGCCCTCGCTCACAAGGAGCGCGACGCGTGCGAGCGCGTGGCGCTCGAGGTAGATGCCGATCCGGTCGAGTGCGCCGGGCTTGACGCGTACCAGGCGTGGAATGCAGACGAGCTCGGCGAGCTGCATCATCGTCGTCAACGCTCGACGATCTCCTCGAGGAGCAGCCGGTTCGGGATGCTCCAGCTCTCGGTGCCCGCCCTGAGCAGGGTGTCGACCGCACCGACCCGCTCGACCTCGCCGCGCCGCCCCTGCACGGCCACCGAGTGACCGACCTCGAGGCTCCGGCGCAGGTAGTGTCCGGCGAGGATGTGTTCCACCAGGCGTCGGGAACCGAGCGCGAGGGCAATGCCCATCGACAGGGCGAAGGCCCCGAACAGCACGGTGGTCACGGTGACCAGGAGCTCGGTCGGCACGCCGAGCTGTTCGAGCGCCACGATGGCGACGACCAGCACGATGACACCCTGGGCGGCGTCGCCGAGACGATCGGCCTCACCGAAGCGCGCGGCCGCCGCGCCCGAGCGCACGACGTCGCGCGCGAAGCGGCCGACGAACAGGCCGATCAGGGCGATCAGACCGGCCGCCAGCACGTTGGGCAGGTAGGCGATCACACGATCGATGGTGCCGGTCACCGCGCCGAGTCCGAGCGCCTCGGCCGCGATCAGGAGCACCGTCAGCATCAGGATCCAGTAGACCAGGCGGCCGGCGAGCGCCGACGGCGGCCTGCGAAGCCCGGCCTGGCGCAGGGGCCCGGTGAGCTCGAGCCGCTCCGCGGCACGATCGAGTCCGACCCGGTGCAGCGCCCGCACGACGAACGCTTGCAGCAGTCGTGCCGCGATCCAGCCGAGCACGAGGAGCAGCAGGGCACCGATCAGGCTCGGCAGGTAGGCACCGATTCGGGTCGCCAGGGCGTTCAGAGAGCTGGCCAGCACCGAGCGCCAGGTCTCCAGGTCGAAGATCTCCGTCATGGCAACTCCTTCATGGTCGATCGACGACGCCGCGCCCGCCGGGGGCGCTCCGGGGCGCCGCATGGTGGCGCGGCGTCGCCGCATGCGGAAGGCGGGGCGAGAATACACCATTGCTCCGTCGCCTCGGCCGGTGGCAAGCTCCCCGGCAGCTCTCCGCCGCTCTGAGTCTTCCGGCACCGCCCGGGACGGAGGGATCGGGACATGGATCTGACGCGATCGCTGGCGCGCTCCTTCCTCGAGGACCACCCGCGGGACGCCGCGATGGTCATCGAGACGCTGACACCGACCGATGCCATCGAAGCGGTGTCGGGCGTCCCGGCCGCGCGGGTCGCGACGGTGCTCCGGTGGATGGCACCTGCGACCGCCGCGGCGCTGCTCGAGACCATGGTTCCCGATCGCGCCGTGGAGATGCTCGGGGCGCTGCCGGTCGGCAACGCCCCGTCCGTGCTGCGGCGTGTCGAGGAGGCGCGGCGCGAAGAGCTGCTCTCGGGGCTGCCCCCCGCGACCGGCAGCGCCCTGCGACGACTGCTGCGCTATCCGGCCGGCACCGCCGGTGCGGTCATGGACCCGCGCATCACCGCGCTCGTCGACGACCACACGGCCGAGGGCGCCCTGGCCCAGCTACGGCGCTCGCGGGACACCACGCTCTACAACCTCTACGTCATCGACCGTGAGCGGCGTCTGGTCGGCGTCCTCGATCTCGACGAGCTGCTCCGGGCCAGTCCGAGCTCCACGCTCCGCGCCCTGGCCCGACCGGCCGACCTGAGGATCCCGGTCGAGGCCGACCGCCGGCAGATCACCGCGCATGCGGGCTGGCAGCGGGTCGACTCGCTGCCCGTCGTCGACGCGAACGGCGTCTTCCTGGGCGCCGTCCGCTACCGGACCATGCGCCAGCTGGAGAACGAGCTCGCCGCGACCGCCGTCGACGACGGTGTGTCGACCTCGCGCGCTCTGGGCGACCTGTTTGCCGCGGGGCTCGGGGGCATCGTCGACGCCATCGCCCAGTCCGTGTCGCCGGCCCACCGTCCCCGGGCCGATCGACGGGAGGAGGACCGATGACTCCCAAGCGCACCTCCGGAGAGCTGCGCCTCGCCCGGGCCTACATCGAGCGCCATCCGGCCGAGGCGGCGCGCCATCTCGATGCCGCACCGCCCGACGAGCTCGCGACCGTGCTCGAGGAGGAGAGCGCCGCACGGCGGACCCAGGTCATCCGCCACCTGAGCGGCGAGACCGCCTCGGAGGTCGTGCGCCTGCTCGGCGACGAGGCGACTCGGCAGCTCCTCCGGTCCCTCGATCCGAGTCGCGCCGCGGCGTTGCTGGCCCGACTCGAGCCCGAGGTCCAGGAGGCGAACCTGGCGCTACTCGAGCCGGGCCTGCGCGCGGAGCTCCGCGAGCTCATGAGCTATCCGCCGGACAGCGCCGGTGCGCTCATGGATCCCAGGGTGCTCGGGTTCGCGCGGGGCACGCAGGTTCGCGAGGTCCTCCGGCGCCTGCGGGCGCTCCGCCGGCGACGCGTGCAGGACCTGTTCGTCGTCGACGACGAGGGGGCGCTGCTCGGGACCGTGCCCCTGCAACGCGTCGTGCTCGCCGCCTCCGGAGATCACCTCGACCAGCTGGTCGACGAGCCGCCGGCGGCGGTGCAG
The DNA here is from genome assembly GCA_050115055.1 of Candidatus Eiseniibacteriota bacterium. GTDB lineage: Bacteria > Eisenbacteria > RBG-16-71-46 > CAVPCR01 > CBDCWB01 > JASFRE01. The sequence continues at coordinate 10,137 of JASFRE010000001.1, forward strand.
GCCCTGGCGCCGCGCGACGAGATCATGGAGCTCCTGTCGGCGCACCGCGCCTCCAGCCTGCCGGTGGTCGACTTCGAGGGCCGGCTCCTCGGCGTCCTCCGCCAGGACGAGCTGATCGCCACCGCACAGCAGGACGCGACCACCGACATGGTCACCATGGTCGGGGCGGGCAAGGACGAGCGGGCACTGTCGACGCCCTGGTTCGCGGTGCGCAAGCGCCTACCTTGGTTGGAGATCAACCTGCTGACCGCCTTCCTGGCCGCCTCGGTGGTCGGGGTCTTCGAGGACACGATCGCCCGCTTCACGGCCCTCGCCGTCCTCCTCCCGGTGGTCGCCGGTCAGTCGGGCAACACCGGCGCCCAGGCCCTCGCGGTCACCATGCGCGGGCTGGCACTCAGGGAGATCCGCCTGCGACACTGGCTGCGGGTCACCTCGAAGGAGCTGCTCGCCGGTTGCCTGAACGGTGTCGCGGTCGCCGTCACCACGGCGGGCGCGGTCTACGTCTGGAGCCGCTCGACCGGGCTCGCGATGGTCATCGGCGTGTCGATGATCATCTCGATGACCGCCGCGGGGCTCGCCGGTGCCACGATCCCGCTCATCCTCACGCGTCTCAGGCAGGATCCGGCGCAGTCGTCGTCGATCATCCTGACGACGGTCACCGACGTGGTCGGCTTCTTCAGCTTCCTGGGAATCGCGACGCTGCTCGCGTCGAAGTTGTGACCGACCGCGCCGGGGGGCGCGGCCCGGCAGCCGGGCGCCGCTTGGCCCTCTACCTGCCCCGCAGGCGCTCGAGGGCGCGCGCGTAACGCCCCAGCTTCCCGCGCAGGGCCGCCGCTTCCGTCGACGTCTCCCCCGCCCGCTCCGCGGCCTCGATGACCTCGAGCGCCCGCCGCCGGTTGTCCTCGGCGTCGAGGATCTTGACGCGCCGCGCCAGGGGGACCGCCGCAGCGCGCTCGATGTAGGCGTCGTAGTCCTCGCCGTGGCGGCGGCTCAGGGCATCGACGGCCACCACCAGGCGCTCGTCGAAACCCTCGCGGCGCAGCCCGGCCGGCGTCCACGACGAGCCCTCGATGACGTCGTGCAGGATGGCGACGATCCGCTCATCGTCGTCTGCGGCGCGCGCCATCATCCGGAGCGGATGCAGGATCTTGGCCTCGCCGCCCTTGCCGGTCTGTCCCGAGTGGGCATCGAGGGCGACGGCCAGGGCGCGTTCGATCAGCGCTCTCGTGGACGCTGGCGTCATGAGGCGCCGTCGCTGTCGCGCTTCGGGTAGTCGAAGTCCATCACGACGGGAACGGTGACGTCGATGTCCGCCCAGCGGTCGACGTCGAGGCGGAGCTCGACGACTCCCGAGGTCGGCACGTTGCCGATCGGCTCGCAGTCGAACCGGTTGACCAGATCGGTCAGGTCCGGGTTGTGTCCGAACAGCATCAAGTGGTCGATCGAGTCGGGTTGCGCGCGCACGATCTCGAGCAGCGCGTCGGCATCGCCGTGGTAGATGCGCTCGTCGAACCGGATCGCCTGGCGATCGACACCGAGCGCCTCGGCGAAGGCCGCGGCGGTCCTGCGGGCGCGGCGCGCCGGGCTCGAGAGCAGCAGGTCCGGGCGCGCTCCGCGACCGGCGACGCGCGCCGCCATGCGCGGCGCGTCGCGCTTGCCACGCTTGTTGAGCGGCCGATCGAGGTCGGGCAGGGTCGAGTCCGACCAGCTCGACTTGGCGTGGCGCACCAGGGTGACGATCTTCATCGATCCCCCGCCTCCGGCGCGCCGTCGCCGGCGGTCGCCCCGGCCGGGGCGACCTCGGGCTCGACCAGCACCAGCCCGGCCGGCAACGCCTCGCCGAACACCCTGCTGTCCTCGTCGCCACCCAGCTCGCCGCCCTCGCTCACCAGCTCGATCTCGCGCGCGTAGTCGCCGGCCTCGCGCAGCCGGCCCACGACGCGCTCGCGCAGCGCCTCGCCGATGTCGCGCTCCCGGTCGCCGGTGCGGCGGGCCAGGTGCGCCAGCGTGTGCGCGATCGCGTCGGCATCGGGCCACGCGCTCTCGAGCAGGGCGGTGATCCATCTCTCCACCGCCTTCCGCGAGACGACGCGGTTCGCGTGCCCGTGGAACGGCACCCGCGCCCCCAGCCGTGCCAGGACCCAGGCGTCCTGTTCGGCCGGCTTGCCGGCCGTGATCCGCGCGACGATCTCGCGACCGAGGTCCGCCTTGCGCGCCGGTTCGATGTGTTCGAGGCTGGCGGCGCACAGCCACATCTCCACGCGCTCCTGCTTGCCGAGCCGCCGCGGGATGAAGCCCGCGGCACCGCCACCGCTCGCGCCATGGCGCCCGCCGGTGCGGCCGCGCGTCTTGCTCTTGGCCTTGCCCTTGCCCCTGGACTTCGCGGAGCGTGCGGCCTTGCCCGGCGCACCGCCACCACCCGGGCCGGCGACGAGCGGCGGCACCAGCGGGTGCACGAGCTGCTCCTGCTGGCCGGCGGAGAGCCCGCCGGCCACGCGCCGCCACAGGATCCACCACTCGGTCCGGCACTGCTCGTTGCCGGGATGCAGCACCCCGGCATGCGAGATCTTCCACAGCTCGCGGAGTCGCCAGTCGTCCATCGGGTAGCCGAACCCGGGGCGCAGGCAGAAGCCGATCAGGTTGAGCCAGCGAGCCTCGTGCGCCGGGCTGCGGCGGCGGTGCTCGCGCACGTCCAGCAGCAGCTCGGCCAGCTTGCGGAGCGCCGCCAGGGGCCAGGCGTCGCGCTCGAGCTGGATCGCATCCCGCAGTCGCCGCATCAGGTTCTGCGGCGTCACCGGTCCGTCACGCCGGCCGCCGGTACCACGTCGCACGTCGCCGGTGTCCACCCCGGCGCCGGTATCCGTCGCGGCACCGGCGTCCGCGGCGGCGCCGGCGTCCGCCGCACCAGCCGCGTCGTCCTCCGCGTCGAGCTCCTCGCGCGGCACGAAGGCCTCGCGCACCAGTCGCTCCATCACCTCGACCAGGTTCTCGTCGAGCGTCACGCCCTGATCGAGCGTCGTGCCCGGCGCCGCGCTCTCGTCGCCCGGCTCGCGTCGAACCTGGAAGCGCAGCCGCCAGCGGTGCTCGCTCTCCTGCGAGGCACAGAAGAGCTCCAGCGTCCCGACCTCCGTCAGGTGAGCCTCGAGGCGCACCGGCAACAGGCGCTCGCCGGCCTTGGTGCCGAAGCGCAGCACGGTGCGGATCGGCGGCAGCTCGACCACCGCGTCCCGCTCGACGATGACCACGTCGGCCACCCGGTCGGTGCGCACGCTCGAGCTGTAGAGCGCGAAGGCGACCGGTCGGTTGACGTGCGCCTCGAAGGGGCGCTCGAGCTCGATGGTCTCCCCCTCCTCGGTGCCGCGCCGCACGAGACAGACCGTCGCCACCGGATCCTCGAGCTCCGGCTCGTCGATCTCGATGCCCTCGACCGCCACGTAGTAGCCGCGCGCGCTGCCGCCGTGGATGCGCACGCCGCGGCCGCGCCGCACGATGCCGTAATAGGCGGCACCGCGTGCCACGGCCAGCCTGAGGTCCGGGTTCTCGAGCTCGGTCGGCCGGAACGCCGCATCCTCGTCCGCGAACCAGGCGGAGACCACGTCGAGCAGTCGATGGCGGACTGCCGGCGGCGTCAGCGCCGCACCGTTCCACAGCACGAGATCGGGGCGGGCGAGCGGCACGCTCGCGCCGGGGCGCGCATCGACGCTCGCGTGATGCCGGCCGAGGAACTCGGCGAGGTGACGGGTGACGGCGGCATCGGAAACATACGGCAATCCCCACTCGCGGAGCCCGGAGCGCCGCCGCTCGGGGCGCGCGCCCGCATCGACCAGCGGGAAGAAGCCGTCGACGACCACGCGCCGTGCCTCGTCGTAGGAGAGCTCGGTCTGGATGAAGCCGCCGACGACGCGCGACCCACCTCCCATGACCCCGACCGGCACCGACCGTCCGGAACCCGCGTGCGTCCCGGCCGTCTCCGGATCCGGCCGGTCCGCCTCCGGTTCCTGGGAGGGCCAGCCGGCCGGGTGGCGCATGCCGAAGGCCGGCCCCCCCGCGACGTCCGGCAGCGCGGCGTCGTCGCCTGCCGACTCGCCAGCCGGCCCGGCCGGCGGCGCCGCCACGTCCTCACCGGGCCCCTGCACCTCCTCGCCGAGCAGCGTCTCCTTGGCGCCGCGGCAGGCGTGCGTCAGGCCGGCCCAGGCCTGCGTGTCGAGCGTCGCCCCCTGCGCCTTCAGCCGCTCCTCGAGCTGCCGCGCCAGCGCCAGGTCCATGTTGTCGCCGCCGAGCATCAGGTGCTCACCGACCGCGACGCGCTCGAAGCGCAGCCCCTGCCGGCCCTCCCGCACCACGATCAGGCTGAAGTCGGTCGTGCCGCCGCCGACGTCGCAGACCAGGATGACCTGGTCGGCATGCAGGACACTGGCCCACTCCGAGGAGTGCGCGGCAAGCCAGGCGTAGAACGCCGCCTGCGGCTCCTCGAGCAGCCTCACGCGTTCGATGCCGGCGGCCTGCGCCGCCTCGAGCGTCAGCTCCCGCGCCACCTCGTCGAACGAGGCGGGCACCGTGAGCACGACGTCCTGCCGTGCCAGGGCAAGCTCCGGATCGTCGCCCGCCATCGATGCATCCCAGGCCTCGCGCACGTGCTCGAGGTAGCGGGCCGAGACCGCCACCGGCGACAGCTTCTCGACCTCGTCGCTACCGCCCCACGGCAGGATCGGGGCGGTGCGATCGACGTCGCCGTGACACAGCCAGGACTTGGCCGACGACACCAGCCGCCCCGGGACCCGCGCCCCCTGGTCGCGGGCGAACTCGCCGACCGCGTAGCGCCGCCCCCGCGTCCAGGGCAGCACGGTGGCCCCCTCCGGCAACTCGTGCGTTCCCGGCAGGTAGAGGAAGGAGGGCAGGGTGGCGCGCGGCGCCACGGCCCCCTCGGCGACGAGCTGCGGCACCTCGAAGGTGTGGACCGGCGGATCGCCCGACCAGCGCTCGCGCGTGTCGATGTAGGCGACGGCCGAGTTCGTGGTGCCGAGATCGATCCCGATCACGTAGCGCGATGGCTCGCGGTCAGACGTGGAATCCTGCGGCAACTCGTGTGCCGTCCCCGGTGTCACACCGTCGCCGCCCCGTGCGCCGGCACCGCCTGCCGCGTCCTTGCCCGCCTTGTCGTCGATTCCAGGATGGACCATCACACCAGCACCTGCCGATCCACTGTCCGGATCACGTCCCGCCTCGGGACGCATCCGATGTTTCGCGCACGTTGAATTCGAGCGTCCAGCGACCGCGCCCGTCGCGGCTCACGCACCAGAGCTCCAGCGTCCCGACCTCGGTGACCCGCGAACGCAGCCTGACCGGCACCGTGCTGCCCGCCACACCGCCCTCCTCGTCGCCGACCGGCAGCGTGGTGGAGATCGGCGCCAGCTCCTCGATCTCGTCCGTCCAGCTCTCGACCACGGTGCCGACCTGGTCCTCCTGCCGCACGCTGGAGCCGAGGAAGCGGAACTCGACCGGTTCACCCACCACCAGACCGAACTCGGCGTCCGGCAGCTCGGCCTCCATGCCCTCCTCCATGCCGAACGGCACGACGCAGACCGCCTTGAGCGGCGCCGCCATTCCCGGCACGGCCGGCATCGACGACTCGACGCCGATGTAGTAGGAGCGCGCCGTGCCGCCGCGGATGCGGATCCCGCGCCCGCGCCGTGCCAGTCCGTAGTAGGCCGCACCGCGCGCCACCGCACGATCGAGATCGATGCCGCCGAGCGTCCGCACCGTGTCGCTCCCGGCGTCGTGTGCCCATCGTGCGAGCAGCGTCACGACACGCTCACGCATGGCCTCGGCCTTCATGACGCCGCCGTTGAACAGCACCGCGGTCGGCAGCGTCTCGCGGAGCGTGCTGTCGCCGCCGCCGCCCGCCTGCCGACCGAGAAAGTGGGCCAGGTGTCGCGTCATGGCCGGGTCCGACTCGTAGGGCAGGCCGAGCTCGCGCATGCCGGTGCGACGGCGCGACTCCGGCACCGCGTCGACCTCGCACTCCGGGAAGAAGCCGTCGACCAGCACGCGCGCGATGTCGGCCTGCTCGAGCTCGGTGCGCAGCGTGCCGCCGATGAGCTTCGAGCCGCGCCCGACGACCACCACCGGCAGTGATTGCCGGTCCGGTTCGGCCAGCAGCGCCTCCTTCGCCACCCGGCAGCTGTGCCAGAGTCCGCGCAGCTGCCAGGCATCGAGCCGGTGCCCCTCGGCGGCGAGCTTGCCGGCCACGACGTGCGCCAGCGCCAGGTCCATGTTGTCGCCGCCGAGCAGGATATGGTCGCCGACCGCCACCCGCTCCAGCACCAGCTCACCATCCTCCTCGGTGACCGCGATCAGGCTCAGGTCGGTGGTGCCGCCGCCGACATCGCAGACCAGGATGCGATCGCCGACCGCGACCTGCTCGCGCCAGGCATCGCCCTGCTGGTCGAGCCAGGCATAGAACGCGGCCTGCGGCTCCTCGAGCAGCGTCACGTGACGCAGACCGGCCTGCTCGGCGGCGCGCGCTGTCAGGTCGCGCGCCGCGGCGTCGAACGACGCCGGCACCGTCAGGAGGATCTCCTGGTGCTCGAGACGCGCCGCCCGCTCGTCGGCCGCCATGGCGTGGTTCCACGCGTCGCGCAGATGCTCGAGATAGCGCACGGTGGCCCCGAGCGGCGACAGCTTCTCGAGCTCGGGCGGCCCCTCCCACGGCAGGATGGGGGCGGTGCGGTCGACCTCGCCGTGGCGGAGCCAGGACTTCGCCGAGGCGATGACGCGCCCCGGCACCTCGGCGCCGCGGCGACGCGCCAGCTCGCCGACCACGTACGCCCGCCCCCGCGCCCACGGCAGGTCGAGGCTGCCCTCGGGCAGATCGTGCTCGGCGGCCAGGTACAGGAACGACGGCAACAACTCGCCAGCCGAGATGTTGCCGGGCTCGTCGAGCTGCGGCACGGCGAAGAGGTGGATGGCAGGTGTCGTGGCGTCCGCTGCCGCCGCTGACGCCTCCCCGACCGCCGTGCCCCCCGACCCCGCCTCCGACGCCGCCTCTGACTCCGCCTCGAGGTCGACGTAGGCGAGGACGCAGTGCGTCGTTCCGAGGTCGATGCCGACGATGTAGCGCGCGTCGACGGCGCGCGTGTGGTGTCGCGTGTCGTTCATGATGCGATGCGTCCGCTCCGCCGCCACGGGTCGCGCGCGGCGATCAGGGTCAGGTCCGAGTCCGTTCGGCGTCCACGCATGACCCCCGCCGGGTCACGGGTCAACCGATCTCGACCTCGGCCGGGGCGATGATCTCCGGATCCTGGCCGCGTGCATCGGTCGGCAATTGGACCTCCTTCGCACGCCAGCCACGGTGCCGGAGCGCTCCGGTGAACGGTGGATCGCCACTGACATTGCCCGTCAGCCGGATGGCCGAGGGATCGAAACCGCTCTCGACCGTGACCTGCGTTCCTTCGTCGGCCCCGTTGACCGGCTCGATGACCAGGTGCTCCTCGAGCGCCTGCCGGCAGCCCGCGTGCACGGCGCGCACCGCCGCGCCGATCTGCGCGTCGCTGAACGACTCGATCTCCTCGCGCAGGAAGTCGACGAGCCGCCCGTCGCGCTGCAGGACAGCGAGCAGCTGCACGGCATCGCTCCTTCGGCGTACCGGTCCCGTCTCCTCGACCGCGGGCACGCTGCCGCGGACGGCGATCCACGCGGTGAACAGCGCCGCCAGGAAGGTCCCGGCGAAGGCGGCGACGACGATCCAGCGCTCCGGAGCCTCGACGACCTCCTGCCAGTTGCGGGGCAGCATGGCCTTCCAGTCCGGGCCGCTCGCCGAACGGCGCGGTCCGGCGGCACCGGCTCCCGGCGCAGGGCCGGTGACCACCTCACCACCGATCGCAGCCGCGCTGTCGTCCGCGGCGTCCGCGGCGACCGCGGCCGAGTCGGCCGCCGCCTCCTCCGCCCCGAGCGCCCCGCCTGCCGTCGTGTCGGCGGCCGTCGAGTCGGCCGTGACCAGGGTCGAGTCGGCGATCACCGGCGCCGGCCCCGTCGGCGCCGCCGCTCCGACCGTGGCGCCGGCCGCCCACGCAGACCAGCGCGCCACCATCGCCACCGCCACCGCCACCAGCAGCGCGAGGAGGAGGGCGGTCGTCAGGGTTCGCAGCACGGGCACTCTCGGGCGCATGACTCCTCCGTACAACTTGCCATGGGAATGAGACTTAAGGGGATCACTGGAGTCCCGGCCGGGCAACGATGGGCCGGGCGGAGCGATCGCAGTGTTCGTCTCGCCGATGCGACCGCGGATTGTCGCACGGGTCGGCAGCGGGGGGAAGCCTCGCCTCCGACCGCGCCCGGTGGCACGGCGGGCGTCCGGGCCACCACGTGGCCAGCGGCCGCACGCGGCGGTGGCACCATGGCCTGGGCCCCGGCCGTCTCGCGTGACCGTCTCAATCGTCTGATCTCGACCCACTCAACCGTCTCAGATGTGGAATCCCTGCAGCATGGATCTACAATGGCCGATCTGAATCTCTGAAGGCGTGGTTGCAGGAATGGCCCAGGGCCGCAAGGATGGGCCCGGCGGCCACGACCGGATCGGGGCGCCGTGGTGGTGGCGTCCAGGGTACCCCCGGAGTCGCGCCAGCTCCGACCCTCCAGCAGCGTGGCGGCGTGCCGGGCACGACCGCTGGCAGCGAGCCGACGATGAACGCGATCCCGAGCAGTGCCGTGCCACGGCGCGACGACGATCTCGACGAAGGCCTGGCGCCGCCGGACGCCGCCAGCACCTCCCCGCCGGACACCCGCGCCGCTGCGGTCGCCCCGGACCTCGCGTCGACCCGGCCCCTGCGCATCCAGATGATCGCGCCGACGCCGTTCTTCGCCGACCGCGGCTGCCACGTGCGCATCCTCGAGGAGGTCCGCATCCTCGAGAAGCTGGGTCACCAGGTGCAGGTCGTCACCTACCATCATGGCCGCGACCTGCCCGGCATCGACATCGTGCGCTCGGTGACCGTACCCTGGTACCGGAAGCTGGCGCCCGGACCGTCGGTACACAAGCTCTACACCGACTGGCTGCTGGTCGGTGCCGCGCTCCACGCCGCCGAGCACTTCCGCCCGCATCTCGTGCACGGCCACCTGCACGAGGGCATCTTCGTCGGCGAGTTCCTGCGCCGTCGCTACCGGATCCCGCTGGTCGCCGACCTGCAGGGCAGCCTGGCCGACGAGGTGGCCGACCACACCAGCGACCGCGTCAAGCACCTGGGCGGCAGAATGTTCGAGCGGGCCGAGCGCTGGCTCACCTCGCTGCCGGACTGCATCGTCACCAGCTCGTCGCGCTTCGCGGAGATCGTGCGCGAACAGTTCGGCCGTGACGACGTCGTCACGCTGGCCGACGCGGTCGACACCGAGCGCTTCCGGCCGCTGCCGCGTTCTGGCGAGCTCGCCAGCGCGATGGGCATCCCCGACGATCGGCAGATCGTCGTCTTCCTCGGCGTCCTCACCGGCTATCAGGGTGTCGAGCACCTGCTGGAGGCGGCGCGCAAGATCCTCAAGCACCGGCGCAAGCTCCAGTTCCTGATCATGGGTTACCCCAGCGTCGAGAGCTACCGCGAGCGTGCCGCCGATCTGGGGATCGCCGATCACATCACCTTCCCGGGACGCATCGACTACGACCGTGCCTGCGAGTACCTGAACCTCGGCGACATCGCGGTGTCCGCCAAGCTGTCACGCACCGAGGCGAACGGCAAGCTGTTCAACTACATGGCCTGTGGCCTGCCGGTCGTCGCCTACGACTCGCCGATCAACCGCGAGATCCTCGCCGATCTCGGCTGCTACGCGGAGTACGGTGACACGGACTCCCTGGCCTTCCAGATCGATGCGCTGCTCGACGATCACCAGCGCCGTCGCGACCTGGCCGCCCATCTGCGTGCCCGTGTCGTCGAGCACTTCTCCTGGAATCGGGCCGGTCTCGAGCTCGCCAACCTCTACGACGCACTCCTCGCGCGACGCCGGGAGCAGAAGGCGGCATCCCAGGTCTCCGGCTGAGCCGCTGATGCCGCTCCGCGCTCGGCCTCCCGGCCGGCTGCGCAAGCTGCGACCGTCCCGGCAGCGGTGGGCCCGTGCCCTGCCGCACCGCTACCAGTAGGGTCGATGTTCCCGCGAGAAGTACTCGTTGGTCATCGCGCGCGTCGTCCGTGTGAGCAGGACCAGCGCGATCAGGTTGGGCAGCGCCATCAGGCCGAGCGCACTGTCACCGAAGTTCCAGACGATCTCGAGCGAGAAGATGGCGCCGAGGAAATGGACGACGCAGAAGACCACCTTGTAGAGGCCGACGTACCGCGGGCCGAACAGGTAGACCGTGGCCCGATCGCCGTAGTAACTCCAGCTGATGGCGGTGGAGATCCCGAACAGGAGCACGCCGACGGTCACGATGTAGTGTCCCCACTGCCCGCCGAGTGGCTCGAGTCCCCGGTCGAAGGCCCAGGCGGTCAGCGGCGAGCCGTTCTGGGCCATCTCGCCGTTCAGCATCAGCACCGGCAGCAGGTCGAAGTCGATCGTGCCGGCCTCGACGGTCAGGGTTCCATTCCATGGCGCGCCCTCGAGGTCCCGGATCAGGGAACCACGCACCAGTGAGTGGTTACGGACGAACGCGACGTCCTGCGGCTCGCCATCGACGCACTCGAACCGCCCGGTCGCGAGCATCGCGTCCGCCACGCGACCGTTGGTCCGCACCTCTGTCTCGGGCTCGACCACGGTGATGTCCGACTGTGCGTTGATCGGTACGGCATCGACCCGGCGCTCGTGCCAGGTGTCGGTGACGATGATCACCAGGCCGGTGATCGTGCAGATGATGAGCGTGTCGATGAGCGGCCCCATCATCGCCACGACGCCCTCGCGCACCGGCTCGTCGGTCCGGGCTGCGGCGTGGGCAATCGGTGCCGAGCCCTGCCCTGACTCGTTCGAGAACAGACCGCGCTTGACGCCCCACGTCAGCATGAAGATGAAGGTCCCGCCCGCGAAGCCGCCGATCTCGGCCGCCGGCTGGAAGGCCGAGGAGACGATCGTGGCGATCGATGCCGGCAGATGGGAAGCGTGGAAGAGCAGCGTCAGGAGTCCGCCACCGACGTAGATCGCCGCCATGTAGGGCACCAGCTTGCTCGTCACCGAGCCGATGCGACGGATGCCGCCGAGGATGACCAGCGCCACCAGGGTGGCCATGAAGGCACCGGTGATCCAGGTGGGAATGCCCAGGTCGGCGCGCATCTGGTCGGCCACCGTGAAGGCCTGGATCGAGTTCCCCGAGCCGAAGCTCGATACGATGGCGCAGGCGGCGAAGACGATCGCCAGCGGCTTCCACGACGGGCCGAGGCCACGCTCGATGTAGTACATCGGCCCGCCGGAGGCGGTGCCGTCGGGCAGGATCACGCGATAACGCATCGACAGCGTGCACTCGGCGTACTTGAGCGCCATGCCGAAGACCGCTGTCACCCACATCCAGAAGAGCGCGCCGGGTCCACCGTAGTGGATGGCCGTCGCCACGCCGGCGATGTTGCCGATGCCGACCGTGGCCGACAGCGCCGTCGTCAGGGCCTGGAAGTGCGACAGGTCGCCCTGGTGGCTGGGGTCGTCATAGCGGCCACGGATGACGTCGAGGCTGTGCTTGAGCCTGCGGAGCTGGATGAATCGCAGGACGACCGTCGTCAACAGGCCGGTCAGGAGGAGCACCGCCACCATGAGCGGAAAGGCGTCGGGCCAGCCCCAGATGGTCCCGGAGAGCCGGCTGGCGAAGTCGCGGATCGTCTCCATCATCCTCGCAGTCCTCGCAGTCGAGCCGCCGGGGCGCGCGGCGGCACGTCCGGGTGCACGCGCCGGGGACACAGGCACGCCCGGATCCGACCGGGCACGACGCGCCGTACCTCTACCGCATCGCACGGCCACGGACAACCCGGAATCCACGCCCCGGGTCGCGGCGTCACCGGAGTCGCCGACGCACCATCCGCGCCCCAGGGAGGGCGATCGGCATGGCATGATGCACGGACGAGGAGGATCGAGGCATGGAGGAACCGGTACGGACCGTGGCGGGCGGGTGCCTGTGTGGCGCGGTGCGCTTCGAGGCCGATCTGCCGAGCCGCTTCTGCGCGCACTGCCATTGCTCCAACTGTCGGCGGGCGCACGGTGCCGCGTTCGTCACCTGGGTCGGCTTCCCGATACGGCAGTTCCGGATCGTCGCCGGCGATACCGTGCTCCGGAGCTACCGCACCGATACCGGCGCGACACGGCGCTTCTGCGCCACCTGCGGCAGCACGCTGACCTACGAGGGACCTCGCTGGCCCGAGGAGGTGCACGTCACCCGCGCGGCGATCGAGCAGCCGATCGACCGCGAGCCTGGAGCGCACGTCTACGTCGACCACCGGGCCGCCTGGTGGGAGATCAGCGACGGGCTGCCGCAGCTGGGCGGCGAGAGCGGGGTCGAGCCCCGCGACCAGGCTCCGGGCGGATGACCGGCGCGGCGCACCCGTGGCGGGTCGCGGCCGGCTCGATGCGCCCCGGACACGCAGACGCCGGGCCACCCGTCCCCGCGGGGAGGGCGACCCGGCGTCCTGCAGTCGTCCGACCGATCACGCGGCCCGCGATCGCGGGTCTCGGCCGGTCGCCGCTAGTTCTGGAACTTCGCCTTGATGTTGCCCCAGGTGGTCGGCTCGACCGGCGTCGCACCGAGCGTCTCGGCCTGGATGAAGCGCGCCGAGACGTCCGAGTACCAGGAGGTGATCAGGCCGGAGCCGTCGCGCGCGATGACGTGCACGCCGCTGCCGTTGGTCGTCAGCAGGTTGCCGTCCGTCAGCTCGTAGCAGCCACGCGGACCGCTCACGCCCGGATAGGCGCCGACCTGGGTGCCGTCGGGCAGGAACTCGTAGATGACATCGTCGGTGAAGTCGGTCGCCAGCACGTTGCCGTTGGCGGCGAGCGCCATCTGCTCGACGAACGGCAGGCCGCTCGTGAAGACGCCGAGCGGCGTCCCGTCGAGCGCGTACCGCAGGATGTTGTCCGTGTTGATGCTCGCCACCAGGACGTCATCCGTGCGGAACAGGATGTCGAACGGGCTGTCGAGCCCGCCGCCGCCGCTCGGGATGAAGTCGCCCAGCGACGCGCCGGTCTGGAGGTCGTAGTACGGAATGTAGTCGTCGTTGCCGCCGGTGCAGTAGAGCGCGCCGTCGTAGGCGGCGATGCCCCGCTGGTTGTCGATCCCCGCGGCGAACGTCGACAGCCAGTTGCCCGCGAGATCGTACTGCTGCACCGCGTCGTCGATCTGGTCGGAGACCAGGAAGCCGGTCGAGTTCAGCGCGCAGTCGATCGGCGTGCTCAGATGGTCGGGATCGGGCGGCACGGCGTAGCCGAGGAACGCGCCCGAGACCGGATCGAACTTGAGGACGCCGTCGTTGCTCGACTCCGGGATGAGCAGGACGTCCTGGGCCAGGAGGGGCGTGACGATCATCACGCCGACGAGGACGACCAGGCAGGCGAGCGCCGTTCGCAAGTGGGTCATGCTGGAACCTCCGAGAAGGTGTGCGAGTGATGTGTGAGCGCTTCGTCGGCGCGACGTTGCGACGCCGCGCCGGGGACCGGCTCATGGCTCCCACACGGTGCATGGCCGGGCCCGGCAATCATCCCCTAGTGTAGCATTCCCGCCGCGGCGCGAGCAATCCGCGTCGGACCGACGCGACGCCCGTGCCCGTCGCCCCGCACACCGTTGCCGGTGAGGGGCACTCGACCTGCAACCTGGATTGCAGCAACCGGCCGCACGCGAACCGCGCGGCGATGGGGACCGGACCGCCTCACCCTCCCACGACGCGACGGGGCGGGCACCGTCACCGGCGACCCGCCCCGCTCGCATCGAACCGCTCTCCGGGCATGCCCGGAGCTCCGCGTGGCGCTACTTCATGAGCACCATCTTCCGGGTCCGCGACGCGTCACCGGCCGTGACCCGGTAGAAGTAGATCCCCGACGACTGACCGCTCGCGTCCCACAGCACCTGCCGCACGCCGGCCGGCTCGACCCCGTCGACCAGCCGCGTCACGTGCTGTCCCCGCACGTTGAAGACGTCGACCGTGACGTGGCGCGCCTCGGGCAGCTCGTAGCTCAGGCGGGTGATCGGATTGAAGGGGTTCGGCAGGTTCGGTCGCACCGCGAAGCGGAGCGGCAGACCGGAGGCCGCCGGCCCGCCGACCGCCGTCGTCGAGCCGCCGATGCTCGGCACGAAGCGGATCGCCCGCCCCTGGGTCAGCGTCGCCGCCCCCGGGACGTAATCGTTCCAGTAGGTGTAGAGCAGGCCGTCGGAGTGATCGTGGTTCTGGATGCCGACCGACGCGTAGCCGTTCACGGGATCGTAGTTCTGCACCGTCTGGTACTGGAACTCGATGATCCCGTCACCGGTCGCCGTCGTGTGATAGGCCGGATCGTAGAGGATCACCTCGAAGGTCTCGGTGGCGCCGTTGTAGTCGTTGCGGAAGCGGCTCCACTCGATCGTCCAGGTGTGCGCGCCGCTGTCGTAGTGCTCGAACGCCTTCGACGAGCCGCTCGACTGGTAGAGGTTGTCCCAGAACGGGCAGAGCATCGCGTTGGGACCGCCGGCGCTCGGCAGCGACCAGTTGCGGTAGTTGGTGAGGTAGGTCTCGCCCATCGCCAGCCAGCCGTTCGAGCAGACCGTCGCCCGGTCGTAGTCGACGCCGTAGTAGCGGAAGGTGAACGGCAGGTCGACGATGCGCGACCGGTCCTGGTAGCCGCCGTAGTCGCCGAGCACCACCTCGGTGCCGTTGCCACCGTAGGTCGGGTCGAGCTCGATCCAGCTGTAGGTCGGCGCCTCGTCGTAGGCGGTATCCGTGTTGTCGAATGCCATGTAGCCGTAGGCATCGGGACCGAACGGGTCGTCCGTGGCCAGCTGACCGACCGGCACGGTCACGTACGCCGTGTCGACCGCGCCGCCCGAGAACGACGTGATGACCAGCAGGCCGGCCTGGTGTCCCTCGTAGGTGTTGGCGGCGGCGCTCACGCCGAAGCGGTCGACCGTGTTCTCGCCCGCCCCGCCGATCGAGATCGTGCCGAACGAGCCGGTGCCGTCGGTCACGGTGACGAACGGACTCGTCGAGACCAGCGTGCCGGTGATGCCCGTAGCGGTCACGCCGCCGGTGTTGACCAGCTGGACACTCAGCTCGATCGATTCGCCCGGATCGAGGAGGCCGTTGCCGCCGGCGTTATAGAGCGTGGTGCCGTGCGCACCGAGGGCGGCCGAGACAACCGGCAGCTCGAACTGCGAGTCCCAGCGCGTGAGCCCCGAGGTGACTGCCAGGTCGAAACGCAGGACGTGGCCGTCGGGGCAACCGCCGCTCACGGTGAAGTCGAAGTCGTCCGCGCTCCACGCCGTGGCCCCGGCGGCGATGTTGCCGAAGATCTCCTCGGCGTCGGTGACCGTCACGTAGGGATCGCTGGAGCTGAGCGTCGCCTCGACGCCGGCCGCGGTATTGACCCCGAAGTTCCGGAGCAGCGTGCGGAGCTCGATCGATTCGGTCGGGTTGAGCTGCCCGTTGCCGTTGCCACTGCTGGTGCCGTTGCCGTCGTCATCGATGCCGAGGCTCTCGTAGCCGACGTAGATGTCGTACTGCACCACCGGCACCGTCGCCAGGAACGCGTGACGGTTGCGCTGGGTCACCGTGAGCTGGAGATCGCCCGCCACGGCCTGATCGATCAGCAGATCGGCCCTGCCCGCGGCGTCCGTGAAGGCCACCACCGGCTCGCCGCCGTCGACCAGGGCACAGACCTGCGCACCGGCAGCCGGGGCGTCACCCGGTCCGGTCACGACGATCGGCAACGTGTTGGCCCCGACCGGCAGCTCGGACGGGTGGGAGACGGTGAACGGATCGGGATAGGCCTGGTAGACCTCGAGCGCGGGATCGCCCATCAGGTTGTTCCAGTAAGCCCAGATCTCCGCCTCCTGCGGCTCGCTGTTGCCGTAGCAGAGCCAGAGCTCGATCTTGCCGCGGGTCAGCGCCGCGCCCATCGTCAGCTCGTCGCGGATCAGGCCGTGCCACACACCGTAGTAGATGCAGTTGTTGTAGCGCGTGTGCGTGCCGCTCGTGGCGGTGCCGATGGCGCCGATCCCGCCCCTCACGCCGGTCGCGCCGCTGCCGGCGCGCAGGAACCCCTCGGAGCGCGACGTGCTCGAGGCGAACGAGCCCGTGCCACAGGTCATGATGACGCAGAACGGCATCTCCCAGCCGTTGGTCAGCTGGTAGGTATCGGCGTTGCCCCAGCCGCTCATCCCTAGCCAGCCGCGGTAGCCGAAGACGGTGTCGCCACGATCGAGGGCCTCGCCCATCAGGTAGTCGAAGTTGCCGGAGAAGACCGTGTCGACCTCGGTGTAGCCGATCTCCAGCAGGCGCTCCTTGACCCACTGGTTGATGATCACCGTGCTCTGTCCCGAGCTCGACGGGTCACCGACCACGCAGCCACGCGTGAACCAGCCGGGATCATCCAGCATCGGTGGGTCGGTCTCGTAGCCGACGATCTTGTTGACGATGCGCTCGAGCTCGACCAGGTCGCTGCCGTTGAACGACAGACGACCGATGTGCACGTCGGAGAGGATGTCGGAGCCCTCGAGAGTCGTGTAGGGATGATCACCTTCCCCGTGGTAGAAGCTCAGGTTCTCGTAGAAGCACGGCAGCGCGTAGGTGCCGCTGGCGTCGCCGACCAGCGTCACGTACTCCAGATTGAGCGACGGATCGTCGTAGACGCCCTGGATGAAGTTCTTGATCGAGGTCGTCGAGGTGCCGG
Organism: Candidatus Eiseniibacteriota bacterium; assembly: GCA_050115055.1. Classification (GTDB taxonomy): domain Bacteria; phylum Eisenbacteria; class RBG-16-71-46; order CAVPCR01; family CBDCWB01; genus JASFRE01. The sequence goes on from JASFRE010000001.1 coordinate 26,940, forward strand.
TCTGGGCAGTGGTGGCAAAGAGGACCGGCGATCCCTTGCGCTGGCGCCACTCGATCAGCGGTTGCAGTCGGTCGATGACATTGGCGTTGTTGTAGCAGATCAGGAGATCGGTGCCGGGCGCGATCGACTGCGAGGCGTCCGGTCCCTCGTAGTTGACGACCACGTCGCGGTAGATGCGGTCGAAGCTCGGCGGGATCGTCGAGCGCCGGACGCGGCGGGCGGCACGCGGGTCATCGCCCGTGAACGCGACCTCGACTCGCATCCGACGGGTGATCTCCAGCGTGCGCGTCGCGGCGTTGTAGCGCACCGGCCGGAAGGTCAGGTCGACGACGCGGAGATCGCGCAGCACCGCCGGTTCGCCGACCGTCACGCGCTCCCCCGTGCCGCCGGTGTCCCCCGAGATCAGAGCGTCGCGCGCATAGGCCGCCTCGTCGTAAACGAAGGCGGCGTTCGGATCACCGTCCTGGAGCGGTGCCAGGAACACGTTGTCCCGCGTCTCGACCTCGAGGGGCTCGACGGTCACCTCCACCCCGCGACCGTCGGGAACCGCCACGAAACGTGAGAAGTTCGGGATCGCCGGCGCCCCGATGTCGCCAGCCAGCCCGCCACCGGCGATCGAGATCACGTCGAAGGCACGACCCGCCATCTCGACGGTCGCCGACTTGAGCTCGGGCAGCTCGAGCTCGAGGCGCACGCCCTCGGAGGTGGTGTCGGTGACCTGGATGCTGGGCATCTCCCCGGCGGGCGGCAGCATGAGGGCATCCTCGAATGCCAGCGCAGGGAGGGCGAACATCAGACAGCAGAGCACGCCGATCGGGACGAGACGACGCATGATTTCCTCCGCAATGGGAACGAAGACCGGGACTGGGCCACGGTCGCGCGGGTCATGAACTCGACGGCCTCGACACGGGATCCATCGGAGATGACCACGCGTGCCGGGGTCCGGCGCTGACGGACAGGGCGACCATCCGGGACGTCGCGGCGCCAGGAACGCACGCGTGTCCCGAGCCAGGGGCCTCCAGGGTTGCTTTGTCTACCCCGGCCGTGGGTGAGCCGCATGTCGGTCCTCGACGCGCGAGACCTGCGGGGGGCGGGACAGGGCAGCTGTGCAGGGGGCCTCGAGGCTACGAGGCAATGTGCAAGCCTCCCAAGATCTTAGCGGATCTGGCCGGGATGCGCCAGCGGCAGGTGCGGGGAACGGCCGGGAGCCGGCGCCGGCACGATGGGTCGAGGTCCGCCAGCAATCCTGCGCAGGACTGAGAACGGGTCGCGATAGCGATCGAACCGCGGCTCGCACCGGGTCTCCGCTCGCCTTCGGAGGTCATGCACAACGTCTTCCGCGCCAACGAGATGGCCGTGCGACGCGGCTGCATCGATCACCGACGGTGAATCAATACATGAAGATTTCCCGCTAACTGTCTACTCCTATAGGACTGATATGATTTCGTGAATCCACGTACTCACAGCCCGTTCCGGCGAGAGGCCCGATGAAGCTGCGCACGCGCGCCCGATACTCGCTCCGCATGATGATGGCCATCGCCAGCCTGTCATCGGACGGGCGGCACGTCGGTCTCGGCGAGGTCGCGAGCCGCTGCTCGATCTCGCGCAAGTACCTCGAGCAGCTGGTCACGGCGCTGCGCAACGCGCAGCTCGTGCGCGCCCACGCCGGCCGCAGCGGCGGCTACGCGCTGGCCCGGCGACCGGACGAGATCCGGGTGCGCGAGATCATCGAGGCCGCCATCGGCCCGATCGCCGTCACCGATTGCGCCGGCGATCCGGGGAGCTGCGGCTACGCCGAGTTCTGTCACTGCTGGGGGCTGTGGTCGCTGATCAATCACCGCGTCACCGAGGTCCTGGACGAGCACACGCTCGCGGACATTTTGGACGACGACTGGCTCGGCAAGGTGCGGGAGGAGCTCGACGGACCGCGACGCGCCGGCAGCGAGACGACCGCCTAGCTTCCGGTCCGACGGTCCCACGGCCGGGCCGTCGCCCGGCCAGAGGAGGGCAAACGGGGCATGATGGCCATCCAGATCCTGACCTACGTGTGCGCGGCGATCTTCGTCGCCTTCTGTGTCGCGCGTGCAGTCCGCTACGCGCGCACGCCGCTCCATCTGCGCTGGGAGCTCTACCCGGTCGCGCACGAGAAGGGCCGGGCCGAATACGGCGGCTCGATCTTCGAGGAGCTCGACTGGTGGACGAAGCCGCGTGAGATCGACCGGCTGAACGAGGCGAGCGAGATGTTCAAGGAGATCGTCCTCCTGAAGGGCGTGCGCCGCAACAACCCGGGCCTGTGGAGGTTCTCCTTCCCGTTCCACTTCGGTCTCTACATGGTGATCGTCTGGCTGGCCCTGCTGGTGGTGCTCGGCATCCTCGCCGCCGCCGGCGTCACGTTGGGCCCGGCCCTGTCACGCGCCACCGAGCTCGTGCTCGCCGTGACCGGCTACGGCGGTCTGCTGCTGACCGGGATCGGCGCCCTCGGCCTGCTCGTCCGCCGCCTCGGCGACGCAGAGCAGCGCCGCTACAGCGCCCCGGTCGAGTTCCTGAACCTGGCGTTCTTCCTGGTGGTGGTGGTGGTCGCCCTCTACGTGCAGGCGACCACCGACCCCTGGTTCCGCGGGCTCGGTGCCTTCTTCGCCTCGCTGGCGGCCTTCCGGCCGCCCGCGTCTCCGGTGTCGGCCGGGCTCCAGCTGCACGTCGCGCTCGGTGCACTGCTCATGGCCTACATCCCGCTCACGCGCATGTCGCACTTCGTCGCCAAGTACTTCCTGTATCACGACGTCCGCTGGTCGGACGATCCCAACCCGCGCGGCAGCGCCATCGAGGGCAGGGTCAAGAACGCCTTCGGCTACCGCATGCACTGGACCGCCCCTCACATCCAGACCGGCAGGTCCTGGGGTGAGGTCGGCACGACGAGCCCCGAGCAGGACGCCGGGGAGCCCCGCCGCGAGGAGGCCAAGTCATGAACCGGCACGACCTCAAGATCACCGACATCTCCAGGGCGGGCGAGCAGCTGACGCACATCGATCCGGCCGACCTCCAGCCGCTGCCGCATCCCTACGAGGACTGGCAGGACAAGGGGATCTCCGAGCTCTCCGACGCCAAGCGCGCCAGCGCCGAGACCTCGCTCGACGGCATCATCGGCATGCGCATTCCGGTCCCGGAGACGGCGGAGGAGAAGGAGCGTCTGACCCGGAAGTTCCTGGCCGGCGTCGAGCGTCTGTTCAACGCCGAGGACAACTGGACCTTCCTGCAGCCGCTCCTCCTGTCGATGGAGAGCTGCGTCAAGTGCAACACCTGCGCCGAGGCCTGTCCCATCTTCGAGTCGAGCGGACGCAACGAGATCTACCGGCCGCTGTTCCGCGCCGAGATCCTCCGGCGCATCGCGCAAAAGCAGCGCTCGCCGCTCAACGGCATCCTCGGCAAGCTCCAGGGTTCGAACATCGACGTCACCTGGGAAACGGTGGCGCGGCTCGGCGACCTCGCCTATCGCTGCACGCTCTGCCGGCGCTGCGCCCAGGCCTGCCCGATGGGCTGCGACAACGGCCTCATCGCACGCGAGCTCAGGAAGATCTTCTCGCAGGAGCTGGGACTGGCGCCCGACGAGCTGCATACCGACGGCACCGTGAAACACCTCAAGGTCGGCTCCTCGACCGGGATCAACCCGCATGCACTCATGGACATCCTCGAGTTCGCCGAGGAGGACATCGAGGACCGCATCGGCATGAAGATCAAGATCCCGATCGACAAGGCCGGGGCCGACATCCTGATCATGCACAACGCCGGGGAATTCCTCTCCTGGCCGGAGAACCTCGAGGCCTTTGCCATCCTGTTCGAGCTCGCCGGGCTCTCCTGGACGATCTCCAGCGACCTGGTCGGCTACGACTCGGTCAATTACGGTCTCTTCTACGACGACATCCAGTACACCCGCGTCACCATGAAGCACGCCGAGGTGGCGAAGAAGCTCGGCGTCAAGAAGGTGGTGATGGGCGAGTGCGGACACGCTCACAAGGCCTTCATGGCCACCGGCGACCGGATGTGGGTCGACGATCTCAACATTCCGCGCGAGAGCGCTCTGACGCTCATGGAGGACCTGGTCTGCAACGAGAAGATCATGGTCGATCCGTCGCGCAACGACTTCCCGGTGACCGTGCATGACCCGTGCAACATCGTACGCTCGATGGGCATCGTGCAGCCGCAGCGGCGCGTGCTCGAGAAGATCTGCCCGCAGTTCCGCGAGATGACTCCGCACGGCGTCGACAACTACTGCTGCGGCGGCGGCAGCGGCTTCGCCATCATGCAGTCGAACAACTTCCCCGACTGGCGGATGCAGATCGCCGGTCGCAAGAAGTTCGCCCAGATCCTGGGCGCCTTCCAGGACTGCATCTCGCCGGACGTGAACAAGTACGTCTGCGCGCCCTGCTCGAACTGCAAGGGTCAGATCCGGGATCTATTGACCTACTACGACGCCTGGAATCGGACTAGAATCCTCTACGGTGGGCTCGTCGAGCTGGTGGTCAACGCCATGGTGGATGTCCGGGAGGGCTTCCTGGAGTGGGAGTTCCACTAGAAATCCGACCATTCCGGTGACGCGCATCGGATTTCCCGCTCCGGGCTCCATGAGGAGCCACGCCAGATGGGACTCTTCGCCAAGCACGATCATCATCACTCCGACCCCCGCGTGCGCCTCGAGGCGATCGGCACCCTCGATGACGAGCGCGAGCTCGTCGAGGTGGCCTGCACCGACGACTCGCCGCGGGTGCGCATGGCAGCGGTCGAGCGACTGACCAGCGACGCCGCCCTCGCCGAGGTCGCCAAGGACGCCGCCGAGATCGACGTACGGCTGGCGGCCGTCGAGCGCATCGGCTCCGAGCCGGTGATCGCCGGGATCCTGAAGGCGCGCAAGAACTACCAGCTGATGGGCGCCTGCTTCGCGCGCATCACCGACCGCGCGGTGCTCGAGTCGATCGCCCAGGACCCGGGCTACAACCCGACCGCGCGCCGCATGGCGGTCGAGCAGTTCGCCGACGAGTCCTACCTGACCGACCTGGCGCCCGCCGGCGCGGGCGGCGACGAGGACGGCGCAGGTCTCGACGAGGCGACGATCGCCGCCCTGCTCGAGCAGTACGGGGATGTGCGCGTCGTCCGCGCCGTCGGTCGCTTCCGCCGCAGCGAGAAGGCGCTCAGGGCGCTCGGCGTCGTGGCGCGGCGCGGCGGCGAGGCGGGCGGCCTGGCAGTCGAGTACCTCTGCCGTGCCCTGGCCAGCTCGAACCCGTCGGTACGCGAGTGCGCGGCGGATCAGCTCTCCGGGCTCGCCGATCCGGAGCTCGTGGCCCAGCTCATCCGCGCGCTCGACGAACCCAAGCTGCACGCGCCGATCCGCGACATCCTGCGGCGGATCGACACGCCGGAGGCGCGCGCAGCGCTCGGGTAGCAGCGTCCGGCCGGTGCCGGAGCGGCGGCCTGAAGGTCCGAGGAGGCTCACGATGCCGAAGACGATCCTGGTCATCGACGACGAGAAGGACATGCGCGTCTACCTGAGCACGCTGTTCAGACAGGCCGGCTACGAGGTGGTGACCGCCGACAACGGTGAGGAGGGCCTGCGACTGGCCCGCGAGACGCCGCCGGACCTGATCACGCTCGACGTCCTGATGCCGCGCAAGTCCGGTGTCCGCGCCTACCAGGAGCTCAGGCACGCGCCCGAGACCCGGGACGTGCCGATCGTCATCCTGACCGGGCTCGCCCAGCAGCAGGACCTGTTCGGCGAGGAGCTGGGATCGCTGCCGCGCCCGGATGCGATCTGCGACAAGCCGATCGACCGTGAGGTCTTCCTCGGGCGCGTGAAGGGGCTGCTCGGCGACGCCGTGTCGACCGACTCGAGCTGACACGATCCCGCGCGCGCTTCCGGCGTCGGCCCCACGGCCGGCCGGGATCGCCTCCCCGACGCGGGAACGTCTGACCCCGCTGACGGAGGCAATCGGGGGCGCGAGTGGACGGAGCGACGTGACCGATGGCGACCGAGGTGACAGGCCAGCGCGACGACCGCTCCCGCCGCGCGCGGACCGATGGCCGGCCAGCAGCGCCGGGCAACGAGGCGGCCGCGCCGGCGCGTGCGCCGCGCTCCGGCCAGCCCAGCTCCGTCGAACCGCGGTCCGTCGAGCCGCGGCACGGCGAGCTGCGGCCCGACCCGCCGCGCCGCCCGACGGTGGCCTGGCGCTCGCGGCACGCGGCCGGCTTCGTGGCCGGCAGCGTGGCGCTGGCGGCCGCGGTCACCATCGCCGCCGGACACCTGCCGCCGCTCGTGATCGGCATCGGCCTCGCCGCGGCGCTGGTCGGCCTCGGCGCCCTGACGTTGCCGCCGCGTTCCGCCGCCCCGTCCGATCGCGGCACCGGCTGGCGCCACGCCATGCCCTGCCACGTCTCGGTGCAGGACCGCGATCTCCGCATCATCGAGACCAACCAGCTCTTCCAGCGCGACTTCGGTGATCGCGAAGGCGAGCACTGCTACGCGGTCTACAAGAAGAGCGACGCGCCCTGTCCGGCGTGCCCGGTGCTCCGGACCTTTGCCGACGGCGAGGTGCATACGAGCGAGGAGACGGTCATTGCACGCGATGGCCGGCGGGCGCACGTCGTCGTCACCTCGGCGCCGGTCCTCGATGAGCACGGCGCGGTGAGCGCGGTCATGGAGATGTCCACCGACGTCACCGAGCTCAAGAACCTGCAGCGCGAGCTCGAGCAGAGCCGCCGGGACTTCAAGCGGCTCTTCGAGGCGGTGCCCTGCCACATCTGCGTGCTCGATCGCGATCTGCGCATCATCGGCGCCAACCGGCTCTACCAGCAGGACTTCGACGTGACGCCCGGCCGCCGCTGCTTCGAGGTCTGCAAGCACGCACCGGAGCCCTGCCCGGATTGCCTGGTGGCCCACACCTTCGAGGATGGCCGGATCCACTCGAGCGAGGAGACGCTGACCACCGGCGACGGCCGCCAGCTCGACCTCGTCGTGCACTCGATGCCGGTGCGCGACGATGCGGGCGCGATCACCGCGGTCATGGAGGTGTTCACCGACATCACCGAGGTCAAGAAGCTCCAGCGCCAGCTGACGCTGATGGGACGGGCGGTCGCCGGCATGGCCCATCGCATCAAGAACATCCTGATGGGACTCGAGGGCGGCATCTACGTCGTCAACACCGGCATGCAGTCGGACGATCGGGAGCTCCTCGACGAAGGCTGGCGCATGGTCGAGACCAACGTCAACAAGGTGTCGCGCCTGGTCAAGGACCTCCTCTACTGCTCCAAGGAGCGCCAACCGAAGTTCAAGGACGGCGTCAGCCCGCAGGAGATCGCGCGCCAGGTGCACGAGCTCTACGCCGGTCGCGCGTCCGACGCCGGCATCGACTTCGAGCTCGAGATCGGCGAGGCTCCGACCCGCGGCACGTTCGATCCCGACGGACTCTTCAACCTCCTCTCCAACCTGATCGCCAACGCCATCGACGCCTGCCGGTTCGACCCCGACGAGACGAAGACCGCGCACACGATCTTCCTGCGGTGCCATCAGGAGACCGGCGACCACACCGTGTTCGAGGTCGAGGACGACGGCGTCGGCATCCCCGAGGACGTGAGCGGCAAGGTCTTCGAGGACTTCTTCTCGACCAAGGGCACCGAGGGCACCGGCATCGGGCTGCTGGTCGTGCAGAAGGTCGCCGAGGAGCACGGCGGCACCGTCAGCTTCTCGACCCGCCAGGGAACCGGCACGCGCTTCCGCGTCATGCTGCCGCCGCGCCGGCCCGGCGTGGGGACCGGCCCGGCGGCGACGGGGCGCGGCGACGAGGCGGCGGGCGACCGGTAGTCTCGGGCCTCGAGACAGCAATCGCTGCCATCCTCCCGGATACCGCTCGAGTCCCTGTTTCTCAACGGACTGGCAGTGAAATCGGGGGCACGGGCACGGCCCGCCTTGACATTTTGTTTAGATAAATTTATTGACACGATCGCGGCCCGGGAGGGTCTCAAGGGGGACCGAGACA
>JASFRE010000002.1:0-28044 GCA_050115055.1 Candidatus Eiseniibacteriota bacterium
AGGCTGGTCACCGGGAGGCGGCGGAGCGGCTCGAGCCAGCCGCCGAGCCGGGTCCGCCAGTCGCCGCCGTCGACGCCGGGTGCGGTGTGGGCCCGACCGGCGGCGGCCGGGGCCGTGACCAGGGCACACGCCCGCTCCCGGGCCCAGCCCGGCACCTCGAGCGGCTCGAGCGCCGCGCCGGCGAGCTCGCGGCCCAGCGCGGCAACGGCCGCCGAGCAGTCCGGGCACCGCGCCACGTGGCCGATGATCGTGCTGCGCGACGCCTCGTCGAGGGCTCCGTCGGCGAGGCGAGCGAGGTCGATGGCGTCGGGACACGGCGCGGCGGACGCCATCCCGTGCCGGTGGTCGTCGAGTGTCGCTGCCGCTCCCAGGTGGCGGGCCAGCCGGCCGATGGCGACGACCCGCCGGCGGCAGGCGTCGCAGGAGGCCAGATGCTCCTCGAACCGGGCCACCGCGTCCGCCGGCAGCGCCCCGTCCTGGTAGCGACTCAGGGTCTCGTGGTCGATGCAACCTTGCATGGTGCGTGCTGTCCTCTCGGGGCTCCAACCAGTCTGGACGGAAAACCGGCCGCCGGTTCCGCCGCCGCTCAGCCGTCCGGCATGGCCCGATTGTCGCCGCGGCGCTGCGGCGCCGGCTCACCGGTCGGCCGCCGGCCGTCACCCGCCCCGCCGGCCGCCCCGTCGTCAGGCTCGCCCACCGCCCCCGGTCCGGCCAGGCCAGCGGGCAGACCCGAGTCACCGAGGGCGTCGTAGTCGGACTCCTCGAGGATGCGGTCGAGGCCCCGCTGCCGCGCCTGGCGGGCCAGCGCCTGACAGGTGCGCTCGATGCGCCGGTAGATCTCCATCGGCTTCGAGCTGCCGATGGCCGCCGCGATCTGCTTGGCGGTCATTCCCTCGTAGAAGCGCAGGCGGATCAGCAGCTGCTCCTCGGGCGGCAGCTCGCTCAGCAGCGCCCACAGGGCGCGGCGCTGCTCGGCGAGCTCCGCCTCCCGATCGGGTCGCACGCTCTCCACTCGCGCCTGCGCCTCGACAGGCGGTCCGGCGTCGGGGTCGAGGTCGAGGGACAAGGGTCCGACGGCCCGCAAGTAGTCGCGATGGATCTTCGCCCGGTTGATGCCGGTCAGGCGCCCATCGACCTCCGAGAGAAACTCCAGGAACTCCTCGTAAGTGACCTTCGGATCGTTCGTTCGGAAGACCTCGAAGGCCTCGCGCGGGCTATGGCCGTCCCAGTAGACGAGCTTGAAGGTGCGCTGCTCGCGCTCGCTCAGCTTCTGGATCTCCTTGGGCACCGACTTGCGGCCGTGCCGGTGGCGAAACCAGTCGAAGTAGAGGTTGCGGACCACCAGCTTGAGCCAGGTCGTGAACTGGCAGGGGCGCGCCACGCGCCCCTGGCCGTAGCGCCGGATCCGCCGCATGTCGTCCATCGCCAGCTGCTCGAGGACGTACAGATAGGCGTCCATGCGGGCGTCCTGGTGGGGGGTGTAGCGGGCGATCAGGGCCAGGATGAGACCGCTGTAGGTGTCGACCAAGCGCCGCCAGGCGGCCTCGGGGTCGCGGTCGATGAGCTCGAGGATGTCATGGCCATCGTTCATCGGGGCAGACCTGACTCGCGAACACCGTGCAGCGCGACGATACTATGATTAGCCGGAACCCGGGTCAACGCCCGCTCGTTCAAGGTGTTGGCCCCGCACTGCCGGGTCCGCCGGAGGCACCCGGCGGGCCGCCGTGGGCGGTCGTGGGGCCTGAGCCCCCCGCCTGGTTCCGCACGTCTGGTCGGGGCGCCCGGCCCTTGCCGGATGACGCCCGCCAGTGTTACCCTGTGGTCGTCCTAACACATTGCTCCTCTTGACCGTAGGCGCCGCGCACCGCCGGGAACCTGGTGTCGGGCAGGCGATCGAGAGGTAGCCTCCCCCACCTGGTGTTCCGCACGCGGAACGCGAGGCTCCACTCCCGGCCGGGACGACCCGGCCGATCGGTCCGCGACGACGCCCGGTCCGAGCGCTGCACCTGCCCCCTCGATGCGCGGCGCTCCCGGTAGACAGGACCGTGCCGCCTGGCCATGGTCCCGATGTCGCGCGCAGTCTCCAGCCCGGTCCCCCTGCCCACGTGTGGGAGGGACTCGCGACAGGAGAGGACCATGCGGAGTGAGGCACATCCCCAGCCGGCCCCGAACGCGGCCGGGTGCCCGCGACGTCGCCCCGTCCCGGAGCGCCGGCCCGTCGTTCATCCGTGCATCGCGGGCGCCGCGGTGCTCGTGCTGGCGCTCGCCCTGCCGCTCGCCACCACGCCGGCGCGCGCCGGCGAGCGACGTGGCGCCTATGATGGGGAACGGATCGATCCCCTCGTCATCGCCCGCGACGCCCAGCGGCGCGGCAACCTGGATGTCGCCTGGGATGCGGTGCAGGCCCTCGTCGTCCAGCGCTCCGGCCCCGGGGCGGCCGCCGATGCACGGCTCGACGACCGAATCGCCACCTACCGCCAGCTCGAGCGCATCGCGCGCGAGGCCGGCCGGCTCGAGGCGCTCGACCGGCTGCTGCACGAGCAGCTGCGCCGGGGTCGCGACGTGGCCACCGTGGAGTGGACCATCGGCCGCACCCTCGTCTGGCGCGGCCGCTTTGCGGAGGCACTGCCGCACCTCGAGCGCGCCGTCGTCCTGGCTCCCGAACGCCTCGAGGGCTACCTCGATCTGGTCGACTGCCGGCTCGCCCTCGGCCACCGGCAGCTCGACTGGCTCGATGCTCTGCGCGAACGGGTCGGGCATCGCGGCGAGGAGCTCGCCGCGCGGGCGACGCTGCTCATGGCCAACGGCTTGCCACACGAGGCCGCCGCGCTGCTCGACGAGGCCGCCCGCATCCTGCCAGCGTCGCCCGAGGTCGAACGACTGCGCGGCCAGGTGGCGCTGCGCCTGGGAGCGCTCGACCGCGCTCGCGCCCACCTGGACACCGCGGCTGGGCTCGCCGCCGCCCTGCCGCCGGGCTCGCACCGCGCGCGGCGCGCGCTGCTCGACCTTCTCGAGGTGCGGAGCGCCGTCGACGCGCATGCCGGCCGTGACGACCGTGCCCTCTCGCATCTCGACGCGGCCGACGCCATCGCCGCCGAGCTCGTCGACCGCGCACGCGAAGCGCGCGTCCTCGCCGAGCGCGGCATCATCCTCGCCCGCCAGTCGCGACTCGATGCGGCGCACACCACGCTCAACCAGGCGATGGCGCTGGCCCGACAGGTCGGCGACGATCGGGCATTACGCTCGACGCTCATCGGGCTCTCCGACGCCGACCTCGACGCCTTCGACACCCGCGCCGCCATGGAGCGGCTGCGCGCCATCCTGAACCTCGCCGCATCGAGCGGCGACGAGCGCGACATCGAGGCGGCACTCTACCGGCTCGGCAACGCGTCGGTGACGCGCGGGGAGTATCTCGAGGCGCTGCCCTACTACGCCGAGGCGTCGGAGCGCGCCGAGCGTGCCGGCGCCGCCGTCGTCCAGCAGGAGGCGCTGGTCGGCGCGGCGCGCACGCGCATCATGCTCTCCGAGCACCACCGCGCGCTCGACCTCGCCAAGCTGGCGCTGTCGCTCGCCGAGCGCATCGGCTACGTGCACGGGCTGGCGAACGCCCACCTGACCGTCGGTCGGGCCTACTACCGGCTCGGGCTGTTCGACTCGAGCCAGGAGCACCTGACGCAGGCCCTCGAGATCGCCGAGCGCCATGGCTTCGGGCGGGAAGGCGGTCGCGCCGATCTGCAGCTCGGCCTGGTCTTCGACGCGCTCGGCCAGTACGAGCTGGCGCGCAACTGGTACCGCCAGGCGCTGGAGCGCGCCGACGCCCTGGGCGACCTGGCGCTCCGCGTCGACTGCGAGACCCAGATCGCACAGGGACGGCTCGAGCTCGGCGACTACGATGCGGCGCTCGATGGCTTCGAGCAGGCGCTCGAGCGCGCCACCGAGGCCGGCTACCTCGAGGGGCGCTGGTCCAACCTGACCCACACCGGCGAGGTGTACCGCTACCTCGGCGATCATGGCCGCGCCGCCGGTTACTTCCGGGAGGCGCTCCGCCTATCGACCAAGATCGGCAATCGCGTCGCCGAGGCCACCAACCTGGAGCACCTCGGGGGCGTCTACACGCTGTTCGGCGATCACCGCCGCGCCCTCACCTACCTCGATCGCTCGCTCGCCACGAGCCGCGAGACCGGCAGCGTGATCGGCGAGGGCCGCGCGCTGCTGGCGATCTGCCGCACCCTCAACGCCGTCGGCGATCATGCCGCCGCCGAGCAGCGCTGCGGTAACGCACTCAGCTTCGCCGAGCAGCACGGCGACGTCGCTGGCCGCGCCCAGTCGGCGGTCGGGCTCGGCAACGCGCTGCTCGGCCTCGGGCGTCCCGGGCGGGCGGAGCCCTACTTCGAGACCGCGCGCCGCCTGGCCGGCGAACTCCGCCGCCCCGCCCTCATGTGGCCGGCCGAGGACGGCCTGTCCCGCGCCCTCGCCGACCAGGGCGAGACCGAGCCGGCGACGGCGATGGCGCGGCAGGCGGTCGACACCCTCGAGCGCCTGCGCAGCGGGCTCGACCGGCCCGAGAAGCGCGCCGGATTCCTCGAGGATCGCCTGCGCCCCTACGAGCAGCTCGTCGTGCTGCTGGTACGCCAGGGGATGCTCGCCGAGGCCTTCCAGGTCATGGAGTACTCGCGCTCGCGAGCGTTCCTCGAGATGCTGAACGGCGAGCAGATGGAGGCGGGGAACGGCCAGATGCACCGCCTGCGCCGGCAGGAATTGGCGCTGGGCCGCGAGATCTCAATGGAGATGGAGCGACTGGCGGCGCTCCCGGCCACGGCCGATCGCGACACGACCGCGGCCTCGATCCTGGCGACGCTGCGGCAGCTGCGGGGCCGCCTCGACTCGATCCGCGAGCTGCTCGGCCCGCAGACCGCCACCGAGGAGGCGCTGACCGGCGCCCGACCACTCGCCCTGGACGAGGTCCAGGCCGTGCTCCGACCCGACGAGGCGATCCTCGAGTACTACGTGACGCGCGGCGAGCTCATCACCTTCCTGATCACCCGTGACCGCGTCCGCGCGGTGTCCAGCGCCGAGTCCGCGGCCCACCTGGCGGCACGCGTGCGGCTGCTGCGCTCGACGATCTCGCGGCCGACGCCGGCCGGCGCCGAGCCGGCCTGGGTGGCACCATCCGCCGGTCTGCACCAGGTACTCCTCGGCAACGTCCGTCACGACCCGGCCCTCGGACAGACCGACGCACTCATCATCATCCCGCACAAGTTCCTGCACGACGTGCCCTTCCACGCCCTCGTCGACGGTACCGGAGCGCATGCCCGCTTCCTGATCGAGGACTACGTGGTCTCCTACGCGCCCTCGGCCTCGGTCCTCGACCACTGCCTCGAGCGCGATCGTGGCCGGCGCGAGTCGGCGCTGGCGCTCGCCAATCCGCAGCCGTCCGACCTGGGCGGCACCGAGCTCCCGTACGTCACCAGCGAGGCGCTGGCGGTCGGCTACGCCTTCGGCGCCGCGGCCGAGGTCCGGATCGGCGCCGACGCCACCGAGACCGTCGCCAAGGAGGGAGCACGCGGGAGGCACGTCATCCACTTCGCCACCCACTACGACATCGACCGCAGCGACCCGCTGAGCTCGGCCCTCGACCTGGTCCCGAGCGATCGCGACGACGGCCGGTTCGAGGTTCGCGAGGTCATGGACCTCCAGCTCGACGCCAACCTCGTGGTGCTGTCCGGCTGCTTCACCGCTTCGGGTGGTGGAATGGTCGACCAGATGCCCGAATCCGATGACTGGGTCAGCCTGACCCGCGCCTTCATCTACGCCGGCGCCCCGAGCGTCGTCGCCACCCTCTGGCCGGTCAACGACCGTGCGACCGCCCGTCTCATGAGCCGCTTCTACGAACTCCTACCCTTCCACACGAAGGGCGAGACCCTCTGCCTGGCCCAGCGCGAACTGCTGGCCAGCCTGCCGGGCGACAGCGACCGCGACCCCTACTACTGGGCACCGTTCCTGCTGGTCGGATCGGCGCGCTAGGTGGCGGTTTCGGTCCCGGCCGATCTGGTCTACCCTACGCGCGACCCAGACCGACGTCACGACGCCCGCGGTCAGGCCTGACCCGGGCCGGGCGGCACCCGGCCGTCCGCGCCCGCCACCACCGTCACGCCCGCCGCCGCCCGCGCATCCCAGGAGGTAGCTCGACTCATGAGCACACGCATGGAAGACATGCTCGGGGGCATGCGCCCCGGGCAGATCAGGTCGTGGGCCCTCTGGCTCGTCCTGATCCTCATCGGCATCTCGCTGGTGTCGACCGGCTTCTACACCGTCGAGGCCGACTCCGAGGCCGTGGTGCTGCGCTTCGGCGAGTACGTGCGCACGACCGGTCCCGGAATCCACCTGCGCCTGCCCTTCGGCATCGAGGTGGCCTACCCGGTTCCGGTGCGCCGCGTGCTCAAGGAGGAGTTCGGCTTTCGCACCGAGCGCGCCGACGTGCGCACGACCTACTCGCAGCGCGATTTCTCCGACGAGTCGCTGATGCTGACCGGCGACCTGAACATCGCCAACGTCGCCTGGGTCGTGCAGTACAAGATCGACGACCCGGCGGCGTACCTGTTCAACGTGCGCGACGTGCCGTCGACCCTGCGCGACGCCTCGGAGGCGGTGATGCGCCAGAAGGTCGGCGATCGCAGCGTCGACGAGGTCCTGAAGATCAGCCGCGAGGAGATCGGCACCGAGGTCAAGGTGCTGCTCCAGGAGCTGCTCGACGTCTACAAGACCGGAATCGACGTGGTGACCGTGCAGCTGCAGAGTGTCGACCCGCCGCAGCCGGTCGAACCGTCGTTCAACGAGGTCAACCAGGCACTCCAGCAGCAGCAGCGCATCACCAACGAGGCCTGGGAGATCTACAACAAGGAGGTCCCGGAGGCCGAGGGTCGCGCCAACCGCCTGGTCGCCGAGGCGCGCGGCTACGCGATCAACCGCACCAACACCGCGCGCGGCGACTCGGTGCGATTCGCGTCGCGCTGGCAGGCGTACTCGAGATCGTCGCTGACGCGGCAGGTCACGCGCCAGCGCCTGTTCCTCGAGACCATGTCGGACGTCATGCCGGACATCAAGACCAAGTACGTGGTCGACGAATCGCAGACCGGCATCCTGCCGCTCCTGCAGCTCGACCGGGCGGGAGGTGACGCGCGATGAAGGCCAATGGACTGCTGATCCTCGTCATCCTCGTCATCCTGGTCGGTGCCAACTGCCTCTACCAGATCGACATGACCGAGCAGGTCATCATCACCTACTTCGGCGAGCCGGTGGCGATCGTCACCGAGCCCGGCCTGCACATCAAGGGACCGTTCCTCTGGAAGGTCAACCGGATCGAGAAGCGGACACTCGAGTGGGACGGCAGCGCCGACAAGCTCACCACCAAGGACAAGACCTTCATCTGGGTCGACACGTTCGGGCGCTGGCGCATCGACGACCCGCTCGAGTTCTTCACCGCGGTGCGCGCCGAGCGCTTCGCGCAGAGCCGCCTCGACGACATCATCGAGGGCGTCACTCGCGACCTGGTGGCGCAGCATGACCTGATCGAGCTCGTGCGCAACACCAACCGCGAGCTCGTGGTCGAGGAGGGCGCGCCACAGCCGGAGATCGCGCAGATCGAGCTCGGCCGCGAGCGGCTGAGCCGGGCGGTTCTGGAGCGCGCCCGCGCGATCCTGCCGGAGATCGGCGTCGAGCTGATCGACGTCCAGTTCAAGCGTATCAACTACACGCAGGAGGTGCGCGAGAACGTCTACCAGCGCATGATCTCCGAACGCAAGCGCATCGCCGCCGGCATCCGGGCCGAGGGGCAGAAGCGCTTCGAGGAGATCGAGGGCGACAAGTCGCAACGTCTCCGGGAGATCGAGTCGGAGGCTTACCGGATCGCCCAGCAGGTGCGCGGCCGCGCCGACTCGCTCGCCACCGAGGTCTACGCCATGGCCTACGGCCTCGACCCGGAGTTCTACGCCTTCACCCGCACCCTCGAGAGCTACGCGGCGTCGCTCGGCAGCACCTCGACGCTGATCTTCACCACCGATTCGCCCTACTTCCACTACCTGAAGGACCTCGAGCCCCGCTAGCGATCGACCGGCGCGGGACACCGGGACCGCGACACACCACGGGCCGCCCCGCCGCCCCGGCGGCGGCGGCCCGCGCCGCCTGCCCCTGGCACGCCTCTCGCAAGTCACCCGCGGGGCGTGGGTCCGGGCGCACACCGGGACACGCACTTCGGCGTGGCGCCTGCCGGTCGGACCGTCGCGTGACCGACGGTGGCGTCGGCGTGCCGCCACCACGGTCGCTCCGGGAGCCACCCGGCCCACCACACCGGGTCCCCGGCCACACTCGCAACCCACTTCCCATCTAGACGTTACGACATTGCAACCCGTCCCCCCGGGCGTGCGTAGGGTCGAGTGACGGCGGCTGGCGCCTCGCCTGGCGAGGACGACCGGCCGGAGCGCTCGCCCCGGTGCCCCGTCCACGAACCCCGTCTCTCCTCCCGGGGTGAGGTAGACCACGTCATGCGCGAACCTAGTGCCGGAGACCGCATCCCCATCATCGCTACCGCCCTCGCCCTGTCCGTCGCGGCGCTGACCGGCATGGTCGGTGTCGCCGTGGCCGACGTCGTCGCCGGCGAGGCGGGACCTGTCGCGGACGACGACCGTCAGGCTGAGGTCAGCGAGCTGGCGGCGACCCTGTTCGAACCTCCCACCGAGCTCTGGCGCCAGCTGGCGGCATCGAGCGCCGACGATGATCCCGTTGGTCGGCTTGCGAAGGGCGTCCTGGCGCTCGACGCCGGACGACCGGACGATGCCCGCCTCCTGCTCGAGGCGGCCTGCGAGAACCCCGCCGCCCCCTACGCCCACTACTACCTGGCCCGCCTGGCGCTCGAGCGCGGTGATCCCGAGGCGGCGCTCGACGCGATCCGTGAGACGATCCGCGTGCGGCGCGACTTCGCCGCCGCCTACCGGCTGCTGGGTCACGCCCACCTGGCACTCGGCGCCGATCACAACGCCTTCTCGGCGTTTCGCACGGTGATCGCCCTGTCGCCCGGCAACGCCTTCTCGCACCTCGAGCTCGGCCGTGCCTATCTCGAGCGGGGCCGGCCCCGTCACGCCGTCGTCGAGCTGGGGCGCACCCTCGAGCTCGATCCCGCGCTGGTCGAGGCACGTTTCCTGCTCGGTCGGGCGCAGCTCAACGCCGGTTGCGTCGAGGAGGGCTTCGGCGAGCTCGAACGCTACGTGCAGGAGGCGCGGGACATACCGGGCGAGGAAGAGCGCGTCGCCCGCGCGCGGCTGTTGCTCCGACGCTTTGCCGGCGCCACGGACTAGCTGGCGCCCGGCAGTCGCGACGCTCGCCGGCGCGCCAGCCACCCTCGATCCGCACGGCCGGTCACTGCGGCGGCCTGCCGCGGTGCGGCGGCCAGGCGCCCCGACCGGACTCAGTGGAAGGAGCGCAGCGTCTCGAAGCGCGTCCTACCGCTACCCGTCCCGACCGGCACCGACCACTCGTCGAGCACCGTCCCGCCCCGGTCCCGGCAGCGCGCGACGACGCTCTCGATACCACCGGGCAGGTCGACCTCGGCCAGCGCGATGCGCCGCGGCAGGAGCAGCCAGCAGCGGGTGTCAGCCTGTTCGGTGGCGACGTTGACCGCGTTGACCAGCACGCCCAGCACCTCGTTCTCCTTGCGAACCCGGCTCCGGGCCACCTCCTTGGTGATGGCACGCACCACCGTGCGCAGCAGGATGCCGGGCAGCGCATCCTTGAAGGCGTCGTGCGCCACCGCCTGGAGGTCAAGCACCGTGCTGGCCGGCACGATGCGACCGTCCGGGAGCTCGAGCTCGCAGCCGCCGGAGGACGACGGCACGTCGACGAGGCGCGGGAAGGAGAACCGGAGGACACGGTCGAGGTGACGCGGCCGGTGCGTGTAGGAGTAGATCGAGGAGCGGTAGCGATCGACGTAGTGCGGGGCGCGCACCCAGGCCTCGTCATCGTCGTCGTCGTCCTCGAAGATCGGCAGGAAGATGTCGACCGGCTCGCGGTAGGGAGCGAAGCCGGTCTCGAAGAAGACGGCGACATCGGCGGGGGCGCGCTCTTCGCGCGCTGCGAGCTCCGGATGGTGACGCTCGAGGGCCACCACCTCCTCGCCGAGACCGAGGTGCGACGCGGCGGCGTGGTAGGCGGCGACCAGGCCGGGCGGCGCCCCCTCGTGGCGCCCGCCGGCCGCCCGCACGTAGAGCTGGTAGGCGTTGCGGAGCGACACGATGGCGTCGTTGGTCTCGCCGTACGCCGCGAAGAGCAACCCCATGACGTAGTTCATGAAGCCGCGCTGTTCGGCAGCGGCCGCGCTGTCGTCATCCGGGTTCTCGGGCGCCTGACGCGCCAGGAGCTCGCTCGCCTTGCGCGCCTCGACCAGCGCCCCGTCCGGCTGCCCCAGGGCCAGGTAGTTGAAGGCGCGGTAGTAGTGCACGAGCTCGAGCTCGTAGCCGGTGCCGCGGTAGGGCAGGATGTTGTCGGAGGTGGCGATGGACGCGGCGTTGCGCGAGATCGAGCGCGTGTAGAGCTCGTCGGCGCGCTCCTCGGCCGCCTCGAACAGGCGGTTGCTCTCCGCCCAGTCCCCGGTCAGGTGGTGCATGTGGGCGCGCTCGAGCAGGCTGAGGAGGTCCTTGTCTCCCCCGTCGCGCTTGTCGAGCTCGTCGGCCGCCGCCTCCAGGTTGCCCGCCACGAGTTCCTCGCGGACCCGCGCCAGGTCGAGCGCATGCGAGCCGCAGCCGGCAAGCCCGCTGGCCGCGACCAGCGCCACGAGCAGAGGCACCCGGAAACACGCCGGCCACCGTGCCGCACAGCGCATGCGGGCCGGCCCCTCGGGCCGCGCATCCATCCGCCGTCGTCCCCGTCGCTCAGGCACCGTAGCGACGCCGCGCCACGTACTTCTTGATCTTCTTCTGGCCGATCCAAGTCTTCACGTTCGTCTCGATGTTGACGAGCGTCAGGTCGACCTGGTAGTAGCGGACCTCCTCGCCCTCCTCGCGATCGTTGATCTGCGTGATCTCTCCGATCAGCATGAAGTCCGCCCCGAGCTCCATGCCCATCCGCTTGATGGTCTCCGGCGCCGCGTTGGCACGCTGATCCTCGCGCTCGTCGCGAATCTCGCCACGCTCCTCCGCGGAGGCGACCACCTGCACCGCCCCGGAGTTGACCAGCGCGCGCTCGATGTCGCGCAGGAAGGTCGTCACCGGGATGTGCTCCGCCGACTTGTTGCGGATCGATCCGGCGATGACCGCCGGCGGCCGCGCGTTCTGTTCGAAGCGCACCAGCCATGGACTGCCGAGGCAGTCGGCGATCATCTCCTCCGCGACCAGGCGCGAGTCGGTGTCATTCCACTTGCCCGACAGGTCGATGGTCTCGTTCGGATCGACCCGGCTCACCACCTTCTTGCCGCAGCCGATCGCGACGACCGTCATCGCCGCGAGGCCGAGCGCGACCAGGATCAGCGCTGTCCTCGACATTCCGTGCGTCCTCTGCTCGTGCATGGTTCACTCCCCGCGATCGCCCCGCCCTCGTCGGATCACGCCCGGACGATCGCCCTCGCCCGCTTCATTAGCCCAGCACGGGCGCCGCGTCAAGCATCCTCGGCGACAGCGCCGGGTCGCGGTAGACTCCCGGTGGGCAGGCAACCCGGGAGGACGGACACGTGCGAGACATGCGCGCAGCAGACGGTCGGTTCACGGCGTTCGGGAGGACACTGGACTGGCGGACCCGCGGCGGGCCGACGGCGGCCGCGGCGGTGCTGCTCGGCGCCTGCGCCCTGGTCGGGTCGCCGACGGTTGGCGGAACGCCAGCGGCCCCCGGCGCTCCCGTGCTCCCCCTGCTTGCCGGGGCCGACCTGGATCCGGCGGTGCCGGCGCCGGAGCTGGCGCTCGGGCATGCGCTCGGGGCGCGACCGGCCAGCGGCGCGGCGCTGCGCGCGGCCTGCGCCGCCATCGCCGCCGCCGCGCCGCACGTGCACCTCGAGACCTACGGCTCGTCGCACGAGGGGCGGCCGCTCCAGGCGGCGATCGTCACGCGCAGCACAGCGATCGACGGCGACGCGGACCGCGCGGCGCTCCGCGCGGCGCGCGCGCGGCTCGCGGATCCGCGCCTCGGCCGGCTCGATGCCGCCGACCTCGCCGGGCTGCCGGCCGTGGTCTGGATCGGCGCCGCGGTGCATGGCGACGAGACCTCGGGCGCCGACGCCGCGCTGGGACTCCTCTACCTGCTCGCCGCCGATCGCAGCGACGCCACCCGGCAGCTCCTCGAGCGCACCATCGTCATCATCGATCCGTTGCAGAACCCGGATGGTCGCGCCCGCTTCCTCGCCCACTGGCACGCCTGGCGCCGCCGGCAACCGGCGACCGATCACCAGGGCCTGATGCACCGCCAGCCCTGGCCCTCGGCGCGCGGCAATCACTACCTGCTCGACCTGAATCGCGACTGGCTGGCGCTGTCGCAACCGGAGACCCGCGCCCGGGTCGGCCTGCTGCTCGAGTGGCAACCGCAGGTCACCTTCGATCTGCACGAGATGGGAGCCTTCGACAGCTACCTGTTCTCCCCGCCGCGCGAGCCCCACAACCCGCATCTGCCGGCGGCGACCCATGCCTGGTGGGAGCGCTTCGCGCAGGCCATGGCCGGGGCGTTCGGGGAACGTGGCTGGAGCTGCTACACCGGCGACTGGAACGAGGAGTTCAATCCGAATCGCGGCGCCTCGTGGCCGCTGTTCCAGGGTGCGGTGGCGCTGCTCGGCGAGCAGGCGACGACCCACGGCAGCCGCGTGCGGCGACCCGACGGGCAGATCATGACCTTCTCGGACGCGGTCGCGCATCATCTGGTGGCGGCACACGCGCTGCTCGGCGCGGTCGCCGCCGATCCCGGGGCGCTCGTCGCCGACTTCGTGGCCGGTCGCCGCGCGAACCTGGAGTCGGCGGATGGCGCACCGCGCACCCTGGTCATCGACACCGCGGCGCGACCCGACGCAGCGCGCCGTCTGGTCACGCAGCTCGCCGCCCAGGGGATCGAGATCGAGCGCTGTGATGCGCCGCTGGCGATCGACGACGCCCGCAACTACTGGGGCGAGCGCCGGGGACGCGAGCCGTTCGCGCCCGGCGCCTTCGTCGTCCGGCTCGGCCAGCCCCAGGGTCGTCTGGCACGCGCCATCCTCGACTTCGACGCACCGCTCGGCGATGCCTTCCTGACCCGCGAGCGCCGGCGGCGCGAGGCGGGTGAATCCAGCCTGCTGTACGAGGCGACGGCCTGGTCGCTGGCGATGGCGCTCGGTGCCGAGACCTATGCGAGCGACCAGCGCCCGCGCGGGACTACCACGGCCTGGACGCCGCCCGCCCCGGACGCGCCGCGCGACGCGGAGGCGAGCGCCGTCGACGCCGGCGCCCGCCTCGGTTACCTGCTCGACGCCTCCGGCCCGTCGGCGGCGACGGCACTGGCCGCCCTGCACGCCGCCGGCATCCGCTGCTGGGGCGCCGCGGAACCGTTCGCGATCGGTGAGCGCCGCTATCCCGCCGGCAGCGTCCTCGTCAAGCGGGCCGACCAGGTCGAGCGCGGTGACCCGGCCGGCGCGGCGCCCGCCGCGAGCGGCGACACCGGTGCGCGGGGGACCGGCGACGATGCGCTGGTGACGGCGCTCCGCCGCATCGCGCGCCGCACCGGAGCCCATTTCGAGCGCGTCGATCAGGCGCTGGTCGACGACGGCGCCGATCTCGGCAGCCGCAGCTTCGAGGTTCTCAGACCACCGCGCGTGGCGCTGCTCGGCGGCTGGCCGTTCTACCAGACGACCTTCGGGGCGGTCTGGTACTGGCTCGACCAGGAGCTCGGACTGCCGTGCAGCCTGCTCCTCCACTCCCGGCTCGACGACGCCGACCTCGATGCCTACGACGTCCTGATCGCCCCCGACGCCACCACCGGTCGCGGTCCCCAGCTGGTTGCCGATCTCGCCGGCTCGGAGCAGCAGGCGCTCGCCAGTTGGGTCCGTCGCGGCGGCACGCTGATCACCCTCGGCGAGAGCGCCTGGCTCGCCTGTGGCGGCGAGTCCCCGCTCGGCGGCGTGCGGGCCCGGCGTCAGGTCCTTGGCGAGCTCGCGGCCTTCGACACCGAGGCGCGGCGCGCCGCACGTCTCGACCGCCTCGAGGTCGACGAGGCGGCGCTGCGGAGCGGCGCGCCCGACGCCATCCGACTGCCAGGCCTGCCGGCGCACCCCGACAGCGCCGCGGTCAGCGACGACGAGGATGCGCGACTCAGGCGCTACGCCCCCCAGGGAGTCATCCTGCGCGCCGACCTGGACGCCTCGCACTGGCTGGCGGGCGGTGTCGGCGAGCGCGTGCCGGTCCTCGTCCGCACCGACCTGGCGCTGGTCGCCCGGCAACCGGTCGAGGTCGTCGGCCGCTTCGCCGAGGCCGGGCAGCTGCGCCTGTCGGGCCTCCTGTGGCCGGAGGCGCGGCGACGCTGGGCACGCAGCGCCTACCTGTGTCGGGAGCGCATCGGCGATGGCCAGGTGATCAGCTTCCTCGGCAATCCGGTCTACCGCGCCTACTTCCACGGCACGGGCCGCCTGCTGTCGAACGCGGTGCTGCTCGGTCCCGGCATGGGGACCGCGCCGCGCGCTCGATAGCGTCTCGGATCCGTGGCGCAAGTGGCTCGGGTCGCGCGTGTTATGATGGCGGTCGAACACCGGATGGCCCCCCGCGGCACGCCGCGTGCGGCCCGCTCCGGGCCGCCCGACCCGGGCGGGCACGTGGTGCGCGCCGGGGATCCCTGCAGGGGATTCCTGGAACGGAAACCGCTCGCTTCCCGTAGGTCGAGACGAGCAGGCGGCCTCCGGCGGCGGCCGGCGGCGCGCCGCATCCAGGCGCCCAGCCGAGGTCATCGAGCGATGCATTCGAATCCGATCCGCGGGTCCGCGTCAGAGCAATCGGTGGCCGCCCATCTCCCCACCCCGCAGGAGCACCACTGCGCGGCCGGCGCTGCGCGTCGGACCGCGCTCCTCGCCCTGGCGGCGCTGGTCGCCCTGGCGGCGAGCGGGGGCTGCGGCGGCGACGAGGGCGGCGGTATGCTGTCCCAGGGCGACGCGGTCGCCGACACCGCTGCCGGCGGCGAGGACGGCACGAGCAGCGCGCGCCAGGAGAAGGCGATCAAGGTCGACGCCGGCGCCGTCTACCGCGGCGATCTGGTGATCCCGATCTTCGCCGACGGCACCGTGCGAACGACACGGTCGATCGACGTGCGGACCAAGCTCGGCGGCGAGCTCGTCGAGGTTCACGTCCAGGACGGCGACCGGGTGCGTACCGGTCAGCTCCTCGCCCGCATCGATCCCCGCCCATACGAGGTGGAGCTCGAGGAGAACCGCTACCGCCACATCCAGGCGCTCTCCCGGGTCGCCGCCGACGACGATAGCTTCGCGGTCAACCTGGAGGCGCTCGCGTCGTTCACGCAGCGGCGCGACGCGCTCGACGCGGCCCGCCGCCGTGGCACCCTGACCGCCGAGGAGTACCAGGTGCGAACGCTCGAGCTGGAGCTCGAGGCGCTCAAGGCGGGGGCCTTCCGCCAGGAGCTCTTCGAGCAGCGCACCGGTCTCGCCGAGGCACGCACCGCCCGCGATCGCGCCGAGCTCGATCTCGAGAGCACGCAGATCCGCGCTCCCTTCGCCGGTGTCGTCAGCGGCGTCGCCGTGGTGCGCGGCGAGATCGTGGCGAACGGCGCCACCGTGTGCTCGATCTACGACAACAGCCGCCTCGAGGCGTCGATGGGTGTGCTCGAGGCCGACCTCGGCGACCTCGAGGTGGGTCGCCCGGCGCTGCTCGCGATCCCGGCCACCGGCGACACCATCGCCGCCGCGGTCGACGTCATCAGCCCGTCGCTCGACCAGGCGAGCCGTACGTGCGAGGTGCTGGTCCGCTTCGACAATCCCGACGGCCGCTACCGCCCCGGCATGTTCGTGCGCGCCGAGATCGCCGGTCGCATCCATCACGACCGGCTCATGGTGCCGCGCGCCGCGGTGCTGCGCCGTGACGACCGTCCCCTCGTCTTCAAGGTGCAGGGCGACCGCGCGCAGTGGCTCTACGTCACCACCGGGCTCACGAACAACGACTGGGTCGAGATCCTCGCGGTGCATAGCGGCGGCTCCCTGGCACCCGGCGACCGGGTCGTGGTCTCCGACCACCTGACCCTGGCCCACGAGGCAAAGATCCAGATCCGCCGTGACCTCCCGCCGGCCGACCGCTGGGGGTTCGCCTCGTCCCTGGTGGAGCCGCATCGATGATCATCCGCACCGCGGTCGAGCGCCCGGTGGCGATTCTCATGCTGTTCGCCGGGCTGGTGCTGATCGGCATCCTGGCGCTCGGACGGCTGCCGGTCGATCTCCTCCCTGCCATCCACTACCCGAAGCTCACCGTCATCACCAGCTACCCCGACACGCCGGCCGACGACCTGACGCGGCTGGTCACGCAGCCGCTCGAGGAGGTCATCACCGGGCTGGCCGGGGTGCGGCGGGTGGTCAGCGGGACGCGCGAGGGGGTGTCGACCATCACCGTGGAGTACGACTGGGGCACGGAGATGGACTTCGCCAACCTCCATCTGCGCGAGGCCATCGACCGCGTCGCGTTCCGCGACGACTTCCCGGAAGGCGCCGACCGGCCGCTCATCCTGCGCTGGGATCCGGGGGCGCGGCCGATCGCCATCCTGGTCCTGCACGGCGACGATCCCCTGGAGCGCATGACGGAGTTCGCGCGCGAGATCCTGAAGCCGGCGCTCGAGCAGATCCAGGGCATCAGCCAGGCCGAGGTGATCGGCGGCGCCGAGCGCGAGATCCTGGTGCGGCCCGACTTCGTGAAGCTACGCCTCTACGGCCTGACCATGGCCGACCTCGAGCGGGCGCTCCGCATCGCCAACGTCAGCTTCCCCGGCGGCCGCATCCGGCAAGGACCGCTCCACCTACCGCTACGCATCCTCGGCGAATTCGGCGACCTCGAGGACATCCGTCGCACCGAGATCCCGGCGGCGCGGCCCGGCATCACGATCGGCGACGTCGCCGACGTGCTCGACACGACCAAGGACCCCGAGGGGATGACGCTCCTGGCCGGCGACGAGGTGGTGTCGGTCCACCTCTACAAGGAGGTCGGCGCCAACACCATCGCTTCGACCCGCGAGGTCGACACGATCCTCGGCATCCTCCGCGAGGACTATCCGGACCTCGCCTGCTCCTTCGTCTACCGGGACGCCGACTTCGTTGCCGCCTCCTTCCGCGGGCTGCGCGACTCGCTGGTCTGGGGCGCGGTGCTGGCCTTCCTGATCCTCGTCTTCTTCCTCCAGGACCTGCGCAGTCCCCTGGTCGTCGGGCTGGCCATCCCGGTATCGATCGCCACGACCTTCGCCTTCCTCTACTTCGCGCAGGTCAACCTGAACCTGATGTCGCTGGGAGGCCTGTCGCTCGCCGCCGGCATGCTGGTCGACAACTCGATCGTCGTCCTCGAGAACGTCAACCGCCATCTGCGCGCGCGACGGCCCGGCGAGTCGGTGGCCCAGACGACGGTGCGGGCGGCCCGCGAGGTCGCCTCGCCGGTCATCGCCGCCACGCTGACCACGGTGGCGGTCTTCTTCCCGGTCATCTACGTGCCGGGCATCGCCGGAGAGTTCTTCCGCGACCAGGCGCTGACGGTGACGATCTCGCTCCTGGTGTCGATCCTGGCGGCGCTCCTCCTGCAGCCGATGCTGTCGGCGCGTCTCCTGGCGCGGAACGCCGGTGCCCCGCGCGGCCTGTTCGCGCTCTCCGACCGCTTCTTCCGCGCGCTCGCGGCGCGCTACCACGCGCTCCTCGAGCGGGTGCTGGATCGCAAGGCACCGCTGCTGGCCGGGCTCGCGGTGCTGCTCCTGGTAGCGGTCTGGGGCGGCGTCGCGATGCACAAGACCTTCCTACCGGCCCGCAATCAGGGCGACTTCACCCTGTCGATCGAGCTGCCCGCCGGCACACCGCTGGAGCACACGCGCGACGCCGCCGCCGCGCTGTCGCGGCGGCTCGCCGCCATGCCGGAGGTGGAGACGGTCTACGCCCAGGTCGGGCAGACCGAGAAGACACTGGCCTCGCGGAAGGAGTTCACGGCGCCGAACACCGCCCGGATCCGCGTCGTGCTGCACGCTTCACGGCACGGGCGCGAGGCCATGGAGCGCGTCAAGGCACGGCTCGCCGAGCCGCTCGCGGCGCTGGTCGGCGCCAGCGCCGCCTACCATGACGAGGGGATCGGGCTGCGCGAGATCCTGGCCAGCGGCGAGGCCGCTTTCACGCTCGGAGTGGTCGCCGAGCAGCCCGACGACGCCCTGCGGGTGGCGGAGTCACTCCTGCCGGAGCTGCGGGCCGTCCCGGGGCTGGTGGACGTCGAGATGGACCGGGTGCTCGGCAACCCGACCATCGAGATCGAGATCGACCGCGAGAAGGCGCTGCGCTACGGGCTCGAGCCCGACCAGCTGGCGCGCGAGCTGCGCGCCCGCGTGCAGGGAGTCGTCGCCACCAGCTTCAACGAGATCGAGCAGCGCATCGACATCGCCGTGCGCCTGCCGCGCGACGAACGCCGCAACCTCGACGTCGTGCTCGCCTCGCCGTTGACGGTCGCCGAGGGCAAGACGGTGCCGCTCGGCAGCTTCGTCCTGATGACCGAGAACCGCCCGGTGCGCGAGATCGTGCGGCTGAACCAGCGGCGCCAGATCACGCTGCGCGGCGACGTGCGCGGGCGGTCGCTCGACGACGTCTGGGAGGACGTCGACACGCGCCTCGCCGGCCTGGCGCTGCCCAGCGGCGTCCGCTTCGTGACCGGCGGCGAGCAGGAGGAGATCCACCGCTCGTTCCGCGACCTGGGCTGGGCGCTGCTCCTGTCGGCACTCCTCGTCTACATGATCCTCGCCGCGCAGTTCGAGTCGTTCCTCGATCCGCTGATCATCTCGGCCGTGCTGCCGGTCGGCATCATGGGCGCGCTCCTGACCCTTGTCCTGACCGGCCAGTCGATCAACGTGATCTCGCTGATCGGCCTGATCGCGTTGCTCGGCATCGCCGTCAACGATGCCATCGTCAAGGTGGCGACCATCCGCCGGCTGCGCGACGAGGGGCTGCCCGGGCGAGCCGCCATCCTGGAGGCCAGCCGCCTGCGCTTCCGGCCGATCCTCATGACGACGCTCACCACCGTGCTCGCCATGGTGCCGATGTCGATCGGCATCGGCACCGGCGAGCAGATGCAGCGCCCGCTCGCCCTGACGATCATCGGCGGTCTGTCGATCGCCACGGCGCTCACCCTGTTCCTGACGCCCGTGGTCTACGAGCTCTGCCACCGCCGGGAGGCGAGCTATGCACCCGCCCGGGCCGCCCGCGACACCGGGCGTGCCGCGGCCCCGGGCATCAAGACCCCCGGGCCGGATCATGCCCCGCTGCGAGTCGAATCATGATCCGCTTCGCGACCGACCACCCCGTCGCCACCTGGATGTTCTTCACGGCGGCGGTCCTCTGCGGCCTCTACGCCCTGCCCCGGCTCAGCCTCGAGGCGATGCCGGAGACCGAGCTGCCGTCGCTGTCGATCCAGACCGGCTGGAACGGCGCCTCGCCGAGCGCCGTGCAGCGCGCCATCACCGTGCCGATCGAGGCGGCGGCGCGCCGCGTGCACGGGGTCGAGAAGGTGACGGCGCGCTCGTCGCCCAGCATGAGCTCGGTGGAGATCGAGTTCCGCCGCGGCGTCGATCTCGAGTTCGCACGGCTCGAGCTGTCGGAGCAGATCGGCGCCGTGCGGTCCGATCTGCCGGCCGGCGCCGGTCAGCCCGAGATCGTTCCGTACGTTCCGGAGGAGTTCCGCACCGAGGAGTTCTTCTCGTTCAGCCTGATCTCGCCGCTCGACGCCAACGAGATCCGCGAGCGGGCCGAGACCTGGCTGGTCCCGCGGCTGCTGGCCATCCAGGGGGTGGCGGACGCCGAGCTGCAGGGCGGTGCCCGTCCCCTCATCAAGGTGCTGCTCGATCTCGAGCGCATGGAGCGCTATGGCCTGACCGCCGACGCCATCTACGCGCGCCTCGCGGCCCTCGACGACATCACGCCGGCCGGGGAGGTGCGTGACGGCGGCCGCGAGCTGGTGGTCACGGTGCAAGGCCGCGTGACGCTCGATCGCGTGCGGAGCGCGGCGCTCGCCACGCGCGGCGGCCAGCCGATCACCGTCGAGCACGTGGCACGCGTCGTCGAGGACTTCGAGGATCCCTCCTACTTCGTCCGCATCAACGGCGAGAACGTCATCCAGGCGATCGTCGCCAAGCGGAGCGGCGAGAACTCGGTCAGCGTCAGCCGGAGGCTGCGAGCCGCCCTGCCCCGGCTCGAGACCTCGTTGCCGTTTCAGGTCAGCTTCGAGATCGACGAGGACCAGGGCAAGGTGCTCGAGGAGAAGCTCTTCGAGCTGGTCTACCGCTCGCTGGTGATCCTCGGTCTCCTGTTCGTGCTGCTGGCGCTGGCGCTCCGGCGGCTGCGGCTGACGGCGATCGTCGTCTTCTCGATCCTCCTGGCGATCGTCATCTGCCTGTCGATGTTCTACTTCTTCGGCATCTCGGTGAACTTCATCACGATCAGCGGGCTCACGGTCTGCTTCGGCATGCTGCTCGACAACTCGATCCTGGTCCTCGACTCGATCCACCGGCGCCTGACGCGCAACGGGGTGCGCGAGGCGCGCGATGCACTGGTCGATGGCGCCCGCGAGGTGGCGTTCCCGATCCTCGCCACCACATTCACGACCGTCGTCGCCTTCCTGTCGTTCATCTTCTTGTCGGGGCGCCTGTCGCTCTACTACGTCCCGCTGGCGGTGAGCGTCGGCATCGCCATGCTGGCCTCGATCGTGGTCGCCTTCTGCTGGATCCCGGTGGCACTGCGCGGGACGGCCGAGCGCGAGCTCGCGGCCCGCCGCGGACCGGACGCGCTGCGGGTCAGCGTCGGCGAGCCGTCGGGCCGCCGCCAGCTCCTCGCCTGGATGCGCGTCGTCTTCGCGGTCACCGTGGTGGCGGCGGCGGTCACCGCCGTCTGGAAGGGCACCGACACGCTCGTCGACCACTGGACCTGGGGCGCGGGCATCCTCGGGCTGCTGCTGGTCGTCGGCGCCTTCTCGAGCTTCGTCGAGCGAATCACCGCCTTCCACCTGCGCTTCTGGTGGTACCCGGTGACCCTGATGCTCGCCCTCTTCGCCGGTGGCTGGTGGGTCTTCCGTAACGAGATCCACGAGGGCGGCTTCTGGCGGCAGCGCGACCCGGAGAAGCTGGTCTGTTTCCTGGAGCGACCGGTCGGGACCGATGTCGTGCTGTCGACCGAGACCATGCGGCTGTTCGAGAGCGAGCTCCTGCCGATTCCCGACGGCATTCACATGAAGACCTGGAGCTTCCAGAACCGCGCCTACATGGAGATCGAGTTCGAGCCGGAGATGCTGCGCACCGAGTATCCGCAGCTCTACCGCAACCGGCTGATCGTGCTGGCCGAGGAGCTCGGCGGCATGTTCATCTGGATCAACGGCTTCGGCGACCCGTACCTGAAGGGTGCGGGGATGGGCGGGCTCTCCAACTCGCTGATCAAGATCACCGGCTACAACAGCAAGGTGCTCGACGGGATCTGCGAGGGCGTCGTGGCGCGGCTGGAGCGCAACCGGCGCGTCCGCAACACGCGGCTCACCAGCGGCCGGCGCTTCGAGCGCGCCTCGGCCGACGAGACCGTGGTGGTGATCCATCGCGACCGCCTGCGCTCCCACGGCCTGTCGATCGCCGAGGTGACCGGCCATCTGAGGCGGCTGCTCGGCATCGAGACGCCGTGGCACATGATCGTCGACGGCGAGGACCAGCGCCTGCAGCTGTCGTTCGCGGACGCCGAGCAGATCCAGTACGACCAGGTGATGCAGAAGACGGTGCGCGCGGCCGACGGCGAGCCGGTGCGGCTCGCCGATCTCATCACGCTCGAGACGCGCCAGATGATCGCCTCGATCAACCGCGAGGATCAGCGCTACTCGATGCAGATCAACTGGGAGTACATCGGCACCGATCGCATGCGCCAGCACTACATCTCGGAGATCCTGGCCGGCATCGATCTGCCCTACGGCTACACGGCGGAGGACGTGAGCGGCGAGCGACTGACCGAGGAGGAGGAGGAGGAGGCGCAGCAGATGCTGTGGCTCACCGTCCTTTTCATCTTCATGGCGCTGGCGGCCCTGTTCGAGAGCATCGCGCTGCCCTTCCTGGTGCTGACGGCGCTGCCGATGGCGCTCACCGGGGTGGTGGGGCTTTTCTGGCTCACCGACACCGACTTCGACTCGTCGGCGCGAATCGGCCTCGTGCTGCTCTTCGGCATCGTCGTCAACAACGCGATCCTGCTGGTCAATCGCTACCGGCTGCAGGTGCGCGAGCTGGTGGCCGAGCGCGGCCTGCCGCGCGGCGACGCCGAGGATGCCGTGCCGGAGCGGCGGCGGCTCGGCGGGGTCGATCTCTGGCGGCTGCCGCGGGCGGTGCGGCAATCGCTCCTCCGCGAGGCGATCACCACCGGCACCCGCATCCAGCTGCGCTCGATCCTCCTGACCAGCGGCACGACGATCGCCGGGCTGCTGCCGCTCCTGGTCCGGATCGGCGAGTCGACGTCGGAGGGCAAGGACATCTGGGAGAACCTGGCCCTCTCATCGATCGGCGGCCTGGCGAGCAGCACGGTGCTGATCATCAGCGCCATCCCGGCGCTCTACTGGATCACGACTCGCTGGGGCTGGGGGCTGGCGCGCCTCGGGGCGTGGCTGCGCCGGCGGCGCGGCGGCGCCGCGACGGCGCTCGGCGAGCCGGCGCCGCAGGCCTAGGCGGTCGGCGACCGGGAGCGGCCCTAGCTGGCTCCGGTGGCGTCCCACGTCATCGGAGCCTTGCGGTCGGATCCCGGATGCGTCCCGGAATCCGCCTCAGAGCAACGGCTCGTCGCGGCGAAGCAGCTCCACGTGCCAGGCGCGAGCGAGCCCGGCGGCATCGGGAGTGGCGCCATCGAGGTCGAACAGGTCCAGCTCGGCCTGGGTGCAGCGGGATGCGCGGCGAATCTCCTGCAGTAGCGCCGTCGGACCGAAGCCTGGATCTACCCGTTCGTCTGGTCGCCGTTCGCCGACGATCCACCGACTCCGGAGCAACTCGCGTCCCTGCCGGCCCCCTACGATCTGACGCCGTACGCTGGCACCACCTACCGGCTCCGCGCCCGGGTCAAGACGGAGGACTGCGACGGGCCGGTCCGTCTGGCGGTGGCGCAGACCGACAGCCCGATCTGGCTCTATTCCGATCAACAGCCTCCGAACCTCCGCGATCGCGTCGCCGCCGGGGCTCACTGGACGCAGTCCCGGGCGTTGACCGGCACCCATGACTGGATCGAGCTGAGCGTGGAGTTCGAGACGCGGAGTTTCTACCGGCTGCTCGTGCGCGAACAGCAAGGAGCGGGGCGATCCTGGTTCGACAACGTGATCGTGGAACCGATGCCCGCGGAACGGCCGGATCTCCGGCCAGCGGGCGACCGCCCCCCGGAGCGCGTCGAGGGCCTGATCGGTGACGAGGGGCCGGTTGGACCGTGAGGCGACGAGGACCGGACGGCAGTGCGATCCGGGTTCCGGGCGTGCGACCGTGCAACCAGCGCGCGCATGTTGGTATGGTGGTTTACACGACGCGGGCGGCTCGTCGCCCGCCGGGGGCATCCATGCGCGCCCGCGCCGTGTCACGGCGTGGAAGTGGCGCCAGGGCCATCGCGAGCCCTGGGGAACCTGGCCGCTCCGGACCTGTAATACGGTGTTGTCATGGACCGCGTCTTCGCCGCAATCGCCCTCATGCTCTACGCCGTCGCCTCGGCGGGCGTGGTGACGGTCGAGTACTCGTGCCACGAGACGGGTACGAGCGGCGTCACCGTGGCCGGGCCGCGAGGATGCTACGCGCACACCTGCGGGGCCCAGGACACGCGCGGCGCCATGCGCGAGACCGCCCCCGTCTGTGGCGACAGCTGCTGCGACATCCACGTCAGGGCGAGCGTCCCGGGTGACCAGATCGCGGGCGTGAAGCCCGCCCCGGACATCGCCGGCGATCGCGACGTCGTGCGCGATGCCACGCCCGTCACGGTCGGGCGCCAGGCCACGGCCTCCGTCGAGCGCCCTCCGGCCGGCCGCTTTCCCGGCTTCGACCGACCTCTCCTGATCTAGAGACCGTCTCCTCATCCGCCTCGTTCCGAGCCCGTCCGCCGGTGCGCATCGACGCGCCGGGGATCCTGCGCTCAGGTCCTGTCCTGCCCGGAGACGGCGATTTGTCCGTGTTGCGGTTATTGCGATCGAGATCCGTTCGTCACACGCCACCTCGCACGTGCACCATCCCGGCCATCGCGGCCATCGCGGCCATCCCGGCCACCGCGACCCTCGCAGCCTTCGCGGCCACGATGGCCGTGGCGCCGGGATGCGCGCGCTACGCGCCCCGTGAGGTCCTCGAGGCCGTACCTCCGGGGCCAGCCGCCGTCACGCCGGCGCCGGGCACACGCGGGCCCGGCGTCCATGCCGGCGCCGACACGATCACGGTGGAGGAGGCGGTGGCGCGCGTCCTGGCCGCGAACCCCGAGCGATACGCCGCATGGGAGCGGCTGCGCGCCGCCGACGCCGACCGCGTGCAGGCTGGGGCGTGGAGGAACCCCGAGGCGGAGCTCGAGGCCGAGGGGTTCGGCGGTGACCGCGACGGCTTCGAACAGGCAGAGCTCACGGTGGGGCTGCGCCTGCCGCTCGAGCTCTTCGGAACGCGGGGACTCCGGGCCGACGTGGCCGAGGCGCGAGCGGTGGCGGAACGCGCCCGCTACCAGGAGGTCAGCCGCCGCCTGGCGGCGCGTACCTGGACCGCGTTCCACCGCGCGCTGGCCGCACGCGAGCGGGTGCGGATCGCCGCGGCGCGCGTCGCCGTCACCCGCGAGACCGCTGCCACCCTGGATTCCCAGGTCGACGCGGGCAAGATCTCGCCCCTGGCCGGGTTGCGCGCCGCGGTGGAGCGCGAGACGGCGCGGGCGGCGCTGGAGAGCGCGGGCGCCGACCTGCACACCGCGCGTGAGGAGCTGATGGCGCTCTGGCAGGAGAGTGGAGCCGACTCGCTCGTCCTGGCCGGCGAGCTGCGAGCGGGGGCGTTCCTTCCCGCCGCGGAGCAGCTCGCGGCCGATGTCCTCACGACCCATCCCGCGCTGATCGCCGCGCGCTGGAACGCCGAACGGGAGCGCCGTGCCGGGCGCCTCGCGTCACGCGAGCGCTGGCCCGACGTGGTTCCCGGCGGCGGCGTGCGCTGGCACCGCGACACCGGCGAGCAGAACTTCGTCGCCGGCCTCGGCGTCGAGGTGCCGCTCTTCGACCGCGGCGGTGCTGCGCGGCACGCCGCCGCACGACGTGCCGAGGCCGCCGGGCACGACCTGATCGCGCTCGAGGCGTCGCTCGCTGCCGAGCTCCACACGCTCCTCGAGGAGCTCGAGGCACGAGAACGGGCACTGTCCGTCTATGCCGGGGAGATCGTCCCGCGCGCCGAGCGTGCCCTCGTGCTGGCGCGCGCCGGTTACGACAGCGGCAAGTTCGGCTACCTCGACCTGCTCGACGCGCAGCGCACGGTCATCGACGTCGAGGACGGCCGCACACAGGCACTCATCGCCTACGACCGCACCCTGGTTCGACTGGAGTCGCTCCTCGGGCGCCGCATGTCCGCCCTCGAATCCACACAGGAGAAGCCCTCACCATGAGTTCGTCGAGAAGCTCGATCGTGACGCCCGTCACCGCCCTGGCGGCCGTCATCGCCGTCGCGTCGATCGCGATCCTGGCCGGATGCGGCGGCTCGCAGGACGGCACGAACGGCGCCCCGGCTGCGCGGGGCACCCCCGAGACCGCCGACCCCGCAGCCGGGGGAAGGGCCACCGCCGATCCGCACGACCACGACGCCGCCGCAGACGCCGGCGGCGTGGCGACGTGCGAGACCCACGATGCCGACGCCTCGCTGTGCTACTTCTGCGACCCCTCGTTGCGCGACCCGTCGCGGCTGTGGTGCAAGGAGCACGGCCGCTACGAGGACCGCTGCTTGATCTGTCATCCTGAGATCCTCGATGCGTCGCGACTCTACTGCAAGGAGCATGGCCTCTACGAGGACGAGTGCTTCATCTGTCACCCCGAGCTCTTCGGGCCAGGGGGAGACGCGGCGGTGGACGCACCCTCCGGCGCCGTGGTCGCCGCGATGCCGCCCGGCGCGCCGGAGCCGGGCGGTCTCTATTGCAGGGAGCACGACGTCTACGAGTCCGAGTGCGGCATCTGTCACCCCGAGCTGGCCGAGGGCCTCGAACCCGGCGGCGCCCTCAAGATCCGCTTTCCCAGCACCGCGTCTGCAGACAAGGCCGGCGTGGCCACGAGCTACCCCTCCCGAGAATCCGGCGAGCACGCGGTCAGTGCGCTGGGCGAGCTGGGCTACAACCTGAACCGCCTGGCGCGCGTCACCCCGCTGGCCGGCGGTGTGGTGCGCGAGGTGCACGCCGACCTCGGCGACGCGGTCCGGGAGGGCGCGGCGCTGGTCACCATCGCCTCGCCGGAGATCGCCTCCGCCAAGGCCGGATTCCTCGCCGCCGTGGCCGAGGAGACGGCGGCCCGCCGCACCTTCGAGCGCGAGCGCGATCTCGTCGAGAAGGACGTCTCCCCGGAGAGCGACCTGATCGACGCGCGCGCGCGGCTCACGAGCGTCGCCGCCGAGCGCGCCGCCGCCGAGCAGCATCTCCTCGACCTGGGGTTCACCCGGCGCGAGGTGGACGCGATCGCGCGCGGCGAACGTCCCGGCTCCGCGGTCACGCTCCGCGCCCCGTTTGCCGGCACGATCGTGGCGCGCAACGCCGTCACCGGCGACGTCGTTTCCACCGGCGACGAGCTGTTGCGCCTGGCCGACCTCACCGAGCTGTGGGTCACCGTCGCCGTGCCCGAGCGCGACGTGGCCGGCATTGCTCCGGGCCAGCTCGTCGAGCTCCGCTCCGAGACGACCGGGCTCGAGACCACGGCGACGGTCACCTGGGTGGCGACTCACCTGAACGCGTCGACGCGCATGGCCGAGGTGCGCGCCACCATCGAGAAGCCGACCCGCGACTGGAAGGCGGGGATGTTCGTCAATGCCCGCATCCACACCGGGGTGGCCGGCTACGGCCTCGCCGTCCCCGCAGACGCCGTGCACACGTTCGGCGGGCTACCGTTTGTCTTCGTCGACGCGGGTCAGGGGCTCTACGAGGTGCGTCGCGTCGCCCTGGCAGGACGATCGGGTGGGCGCTCATTCGTCGCCTCGGGGCTCTTCGACGACGACCGCGTGGTCACCGCCCAGAGCTTCCTGGTGAAGTCCGAGTTCCAGAAGTCGCGCCTGGGCGCGGGGTGCGTCCACTGATGCGCGCACGGATGCCGAACCGTCCGCCGCGGACGCACCGAGGCCCGCAGGCCGGGAGGCGCTGAATGCTCGAGAAGCTCGTCACCGCATCGTTCCACAACCGCCTCGTGGTGGTAGTGGTGGCCGCGGTCATCTGCCTCCTCGGCGGGCGGGCGCTGCTCTCGCTCTCGGTCGACGCGTTCCCCGACACCACTCCGGTGCAGGTCCAGGTGAACACCGTCGCGTCGGAGCTGGGCCCCGAGGAGATCGAGCGCCAGATCACCTTCCCAGTCGAGACGGCCATCTCCGGGATCCCGGGTCTCGACAACGTGCGCTCGGTGTCGAAGTTCGGATTCTCCCAGGTGGTGGCCACCTTCGAGGATGGCACCTCGATCTACGACGCGCGCCAGCTCGTTCTCGAGCGCATCAACTCCGTCGGCCTTCCGGAGGGCATCGAGCGTCCCTCGCTGGGGCCCATTGCCACCGGTCTGGGCGAGGTGTTCCACTACATCGTGCACTCGCCGACGCGCTCGCTCGAGGAGCTGCGCACGATGCACGACTGGGTGGTGCGGCCGGAGCTGCTCCGGGTCCCGG
>JASFRE010000003.1:0-27190 GCA_050115055.1 Candidatus Eiseniibacteriota bacterium
GCCGATCGTGCGGCGTCTCGGCATGTGTCTGCCGTTTCCCGAGCACTGGCGTTTCAGGCTGACCTACCGGCACCTGGTCGCACACCTGGTGGTGAATGCCGCGGCGACCGCGCGCCTCCTGGCTCGGCGGCATCGCTGGCTCGATCCGTCGCGCCTCAGCGTCATTCCGGGTGCGATCGATGGGCAGCGCCTGGCGGCGATCGACCGCCAGCGTGCGCGGCAACGTCTCGAGCACCTGGCCGGGTCCGGCCCGGGACAGCCGATCCTGGTCACCGTGGCGCGGATCGAGCGCCAGAAGCGGCCCGAGGTCCTCGTCGACGCGCTGGCGCGTCTCACCGGGAGCGCCGTGGCACCGGTCGCGGTCTGGCTCGGCACCGGTGGCATGGCCGGGGCGCTCGCCTCCGAGGCCCGGCAGCGCGGGGTGCCACTGGTACTGCCGGGTTACCGCCACGATGCGGTCGAGTTCCTGGCCGGTGCCGATCTGCTGGTCCATCCCTCGGAGGCCGAGGGCATGCCGCACGCGGTTCTCGAGGCGATGGCGCTCGGTGTCCCGGTGGTGGCCAGCGCCGTGGACGGGATCGTCGAGCTGCTGGAGGACGGGCGGGGAAGCCTGGTGCCGGTCGGCGACGGCGCCGCGCTGGCCGCGGCGATCGGCGCGGCGCTCGAGGACCGCGCCGCCCGCAGCGCCCGGGCGGCACCGGCCCGTGCGTACGCGCTCCGGCACCACGACCGGGAGACGATGCTGGACCGCTACGAAACGCTGCTGTCGTCGATCGCCGCCTCGCGTCAGGGAGTTTGATCGTCCGCCGTCAAGAGCTCCCGGGCATGGGCGATCACCGCGGGCGGCGCGCGCGCGGCCTCGAGCTCTGCCACCTCGGCGCGCGCGCGGGCCAGCGCCCCGTCCTCCACCGCCCACTCGACGAGCTCGAGCCGGCTGCGCCAGTGATCGGGCGCCACCGCGACCAGCGCCCGCAGCACGTCGACGGCCTCCGGGGTGCGGCCCTGCGCCCGCAGCACCAGCGCCAGGTTGTGCCGTGCCCGCAGGTAGCCAGGGGTCTCTGCCACCACCGCCCGCAGCACCCGCTCGGCCTCTTCGAGCCGCCCGAGCTTGTAGAGGCAGAGGCCGATGTTGTTGTCGATGCGCGGGCGCTCGCGCGTCCCGGGAGCGAGCGCCGCGAAGACGTCGAGCGCCTCCTGGTAACGCCCGGCCTGGTAGAGCCCAACGGCCCGGTCGACGTCCCAGAGCTGCACCTCGTCGCGGGCCGGCGGCGCCAGGTCGGCCAGCCGAGCCCGCGCCCGGCGGGCCACGGCCGGCAGCCCGACGCGCTCGGCGAGGGCCGCCTGCCGGGCGAGTGCCGGCCGGTAGTGCGGATCGATGGCCAGGGCCCGGGCGAGCAGCGCCAGGGCCTCGCCGGGTTCCCCGGCGCCCTCCGCCAGCGTCGCGAAGTTCAGGTAGTCGACGCGCTTGGCAGTGAGCCGCCGTGTGAGCGGGGTCTCGATGCTCGCGGCCACCACGACCACGACCGCCGCCACCACGGCGGCCCGGCCGGCGGGAACCACCCGCCCGCGCCAGCGCTGGATGGCGGCGGCCAGTGCGGCACCCGCCGCTGGCAGGAGCACCAGCACGAGCGGCAGGCGGTACTCGGACGAGACGAAGAAGACGAGCATCGCGACGACGTGCGCGGCGGCGAACGCCAGGGGGACGGCGAGGCGCCGCCGCCGGCGCCAGTGTAGTACCAGTCCGGCGATGCCGAGCGGCGCCAGCAGGCGGAAGCCGAACGGATTCCAGCGCAGGAGCGGCACCCAGTCGCGCACCACGTAGAGGCTCAGGTTGTTCTGCGCCTCGACGGGATGCAGGACCAGCCAGAGCTTGCGTGCCTCGAGCTGGAGCCAGGCCAGGGGATCGGCGGCGATGGCGCGGAGCCCCTCGCCGAGCCAGAAGCGCGACGCCGCCACCGGTGACAGGGACGTCCCCCGTCGACGCTCGGCCTCGCGCTGGAAATCGGCGCGCTCGAAGCGCGGCTCGAAGCTGGTGACGAACGGCGCCCCGTCGTAGATGCCGGTCGCGCCCGGCTGGTTGCCGGTGTAGAAGTTCATGCCGACGCTGGTCGTGAGCACCGCCTCGCCACCCACCACGAGGTTGCGGACGACGGCCGGCGCCAGCACCGCCGCGCAGGCGACGCCGACCAGCAGCGTGCCGCGGGCGACCGCGCGCCCCGGGAGCCGCGCACCGGCGGCGCGCGCCGACCGCGCCAGCTCGACGCAGAGCGGCGCCACCGCGACGAACAGGAGCGCGGTCGGTCGGAGAAGCGCGGCGAGCCCGCCGAGTCCTCCGGCGAGCAGCGGCCAGCCCCGGCCGCGCGTGTCGCTCCAGCGCTCGAGCCCGACCAGCATCGCGGCGCTGGCAGCCAGGATCGGGGTGGCGGTCAGCAACGCGCCATCGTAGAACCAGAGCGGTCCATAGAATGCCGCCAGGACGCCGGCGAGGCACGCCGCCAGGTCGCCGAACCAGCGGCGTGCGAGCCACGCGATCAGCACCACCGTGGCGGCGCCGAGGACCGCTTGCACCAGCCCGACCCGCAGCGGCCCACCGGCCGTCCAGGGGGCGAGCGGCGCCAGGAGATAGGCATAGAGCGGGTTCATGAAGTAGGGCTCTTGGCCCCAGCCTAGCCCGGCGGCGATGCGGTGCGCGCGCTCGGCGTAGAACGCCGAGTCGATGAGGAGGTAGCGGCCGGCCGGCGTCGCGGCCAGCGCCCGCACGTAGGCGATCCGTAGCCCGAGGGCACCGAGGAACAGCAGCCCGGCGAGCAGGGCGTGGCGGCGGCGACGGCGATCCTCGCCGCCGGGCCCCGCCGGCTCGCCGCCACTCACCAACCGGCTTCGCGTCTGGTTTCGAGACATTTCCTGAAGCTCGGTGTAAGCTGCAAGGGTCCTGACAGTTAGGGTCTTCCGGGACGCCCCCGGGAGCGATCGTGACGCCGGCCGCGCGGAGTCGGCCGCGCGGGCCCGCCGCCAATTCGAAACCTGATAGCTACACTCCTCGTTGTAGGCAGTAGCACGTTACCTGTGGGACTCGCGTCCAGATCGGCCGGCCCGGCAGGCCGGATCTCTCGGAGTGATCGTGGAACATGAGCGCTGACCGGTGCAACCCCTGGCCACCCCAGGCCGTTCGACGGACCGCCACGGCGACGGCAATCCCGCGCCACCGGGCGCGCGACCGCAGCCCGTGGTTGCGGCGTCCGGCGACGCGCCGCCCGGCGCCGCGCACGCGCCGGTTCCTGGTGCTCACCCTCGTGGCGCTCGTCGCCGGCGCCGCCGGCATCGCAGCGCGCGCTCGCGCCGCCGAGCTCGTCGACTGGCACGACCTCGAGCCGCACCAGCTGCGCTCGACCTACATCCGCACCGACCACGACATCACCCTGGAGGTCGACGCGATCGCCACCTTCGACCGCGACAGCTGGCGACCGATCGCCTATCCCTGGATCCTCGACGCCTACACGCGCCGCGTCAGGTGGACCGTCGATCCGGAGCGCCCGCAGACCCGCCTGAAGCGGCGGGGGCGGGCGGTCGCCGCGCGCGTCGATGCCGATACGGTGCAGCTCGCCAGCGGCAGCTACGAGATCTACTTCGCCACCTTCGGGGATCGCTACCAGGACCTGCCGCAGGTCAAGATCTGGGGCAACCTGGAGAGCTGGCTCAAGAAGCACGCCATCGACATGGCCGACGAGTGGGCACTCCGCATCCGCTGCGATGATGACGACCGGGAGGCGGTGACGGTCGGCCATCCGGCCAAGCCGACGTTCGACGCCCTGCTGCGCATTCCGCATCCGGGCGACTCGGCCTACGAGTACGAGCTCTTCAAGGTCGATGCGCCGGTCGAGGTCCTGGTCTACGCCATCGGCGAGTACGATCGCGACGGACGCCAGTTCTCCGACTCCGGCTGGATCGCCGAGGCGAAGACGCGGCGACCGGTCTGGGAGATGACGCGACGCAACACGCGGGCCGCCGGCGGCGCGGCCAAGAACCGGCGCTTCAGGGACTTCGTGCACCTCGATCCCGGCGTCTACATGCTCGGCTACTCGAGCGACGATTCGCACTCCTACGGCGACTGGAACCTGAACCCGCCGGCCGATCCGGAGTTCTGGGGCATCGCGCTGTTCGATCCGCGCGGCGACGTCGCCACCCACTTCACCGCGCCGGTCGAGGACCCCTTCCGCTCGACCGTGCTCATCGACATCGACCGCCAGCGGAACTCGAGCTTCGCGAGCCGCGGGCTCAGGGTCAAGGAACCGGTCGATCTTTTCATCATGGCCCTCGGCGAGTACGACGACACCAACGAACGCTTCGTCGACGGCGGCTGGATCGAGAAGCGCGACTCGATGGAGCGCGTCTGGGAGATGACTCGATTCAACACGCGGCCGGCCGGTGGCGCGCAGAAGAACCGCATGGCCGAGGAGACCGTGCACCTCCCGACTGGCGAGTACGTCGTCTGCTACGTCACCGACGGCTCGCATGCCTATCGCAGCTGGAACGGTCCGCCTCCGCGCTACCCGGACCGCTGGGGCATCCAGGTCTCGCTGCTCGGCGGCGACGCGGATCGCCAGCGGGTGGAGCTCTTCGATCCGTCCCGTGACGACGCGCTGCTCGTCAATCTCGTGGCGATCGGTGACAACAGCGACGCCAATCAGCGATTCGTCCTCGACGAGCCGACGACGGTGCGCATCGTCTCGATCGGCGAGGGCCTGCACGGTCACATGTTCGACTACGGCCGCCTGCGCCGTCTGGGTGACGGCGCGCGCCAGAGCCGGCTCGTCTGGAAGATGCTCTACGAGGAGACGCGCCACGCCGGGGGCGCCGAGAAGAACCGCATCGCCGAGGAGGTCATGGAGCTGCCGGCCGGGACCTACGAGGCCGACTTCGTGTCGGACGACTCGCACGCCTTCGGCTCGTGGAACGCCGCGCCACCCGACCAGCCACACCTCTGGGGCATCCGCATCTACCGCGTCACTCGCTGATCAGCGAGCCGCGCCGTCACCGCCGCCACCACCTCCGCCGGGTCGAGCCTGCCTGTCGTGTCGTCCATCACCCGGTGACCCTCACCCGCCGGTCCGTAGCGCCAGGCATCGTCGACCCGGAAGATCGCGACGCAGGGCACTCCGAGCGCCGCCGCCAGGTGCATCGGGCCGCAGTCCCCGGACAGGAACAGGTCACAGATCCCGAGCAGGCTGGCGAGCCCCCGCACACCGGTGGGCGGCGCCACGATGCGGGTCGGTCCCGGCTCGCGCATCGCGTCGACGAGCGGCCGTTCCGCCGCACCGTGCAGGACGAGCACCGCGATCCCCTGCGCTTCGAGGCGGCGCGCCACCTCCTCGAAGCGCTCGACCGGCCAGCGCTTGCCACGCCGGCCGCCGGGATGCAAGCCGACGAGCGGCCGCCCGCCGGGCAGCCAGCGTTGCCGCGCTCGGCAGGCTCGCTGCCGCTCCGCCGCGGTCAGGATGATCGACGGCAGCGGCGCCGGTGGCGCGCCGGGCACCAGCGCCTCGAGAAGCGCGTGCAGCTGCCGTGATTCGTGGAGACGTCCCGCCGGCGCGGGCACCAGCACGTTCAGGAAGCTGGCGGCCTCGCCGCGGGCGTGGCCGAGCCGCAGCGGCGCCGCGCTGCCGGCGCAGAGCAGGCCACCGAGCAGCGAGAAATCGTGGGCCGGCGAGGCGTCGATCGCCACGTCGGCAACGACCGGGCGCCGCAGCGCTCTGCGCAGGCGCGCGACCCTCCATGGCGCACGGAGACAGGCGCGATGGTCGAGGCGCACCAGC
Source organism: Candidatus Eiseniibacteriota bacterium (assembly GCA_050115055.1). Lineage (GTDB taxonomy): Bacteria > Eisenbacteria > RBG-16-71-46 > CAVPCR01 > CBDCWB01 > JASFRE01. The sequence goes on from JASFRE010000003.1 coordinate 5,814, forward strand.
CCGTCGATCGCCGGATGGTCGTCGAGGACCGTCGCGAACAGGTGGGGCACGACGACGTCGATGCGGGCGGCGGTGAAGGCGGCACGCAGGCCGGCGAGCAGCGAGGTCAGGAGGACCAGGTTGCCCAGGCGGCGATCCTGACGGATGACCAGGATGCGGCGGGGCGCGCACTCGATGAGCCGGCGGCGCGCCGTGTCCAGTTCGACCGCCGGCGGCCGCCCCCATCGCGCCACCCCGTACGCCATCCGCTTCAGCTCACGCTCGAGGCGCTTCATCGTGCTCCGGCTCCCGCGCCCGGTACCACCCGGCGTTCCTCCCGCGGCCAGCAAGTCACGCTTCGCTGGCACGATAGCTGCTGCCACACGCCCCTGCCGGTCGCGCGCGAGGCGCGCCGGCACCACACCGCGCGAACAGGGGTCGCAACAGGGGTCTCCGGGCCGCCGGCCGTGACGCGACGCGGTGAGACACATGCAGAAGGGCGGCGGCGGCGTTGCAAGCTGCCCGCTCGCCCTCCCGTGCGCGAGGTGTCCCGGAATGGATCGTCGCTCCGTCTTCCTCGGCCTGCGCTGGGTCGCGATCACGGCGCTGGGCCTGCACGTCGCCTACAACCGGGGCGAGGCGCTCTGGTCCGATGTCCGGGTCTGGACCGTGCTCATGGCCCTGGTGCTGTCGAACCTGGTCCTCACCGTCGTGCGACCGAGCGCGTTCCAGCGGCACCGGCTCTACTTCTACACCTTCCTGCTCGACCTGGTGCTGGTCTCGATCGCCGTCTACATGGCGGAGGCGCAGAACATCGGCTTCTTCGTGATGCTCTTGCTCTGCATCCTGTCCGGCGCCATCTCCGGCAACATCAAGTCGAGCTTCCTGTTCTCGACCCTGGCGAGCGCCATCTACCTGGGGCAGCTCCGCGTCGAGCTGACCGGCCTCGGCCAGATGCTCGACCCGACGACGCTGCTCCGCGCTCCGCTCCTCGTCGTCTTCGCGCTCACTGCCAGCAGCCTGTCCAACCGCGCCGACCGGCGCGAGTCCGAACGGGCGGCGCTGCTGGTCGAGCTCGACCGACGGCTGCAGGCACAGAGGCCTCTGGGCGAGATCGCCGCCACGCTCACCGAGCTGCTCCGCGAGCGCCTGAAGTGCGCGCAGGCGGCATTCTATCTCGAAGGCTCGCGCCCGAACACCCTGCGTCGGGTCGGCGGCACCGGGCTGCCCGCCCTCCTGCATCGCGACCAGATGCCACCGGGCGTGCGCGAGCGCCTCGACCGGGACGAGGTCACGATGCCGCACCACCTGCGCGGCAGCGGCAGCTGGTGTCGCGCGCTGGGAGTCCGACCGGGCGCGACGTTCGTGGTGCCCGCCCACTACTCGTCCCGTCCTCAGGGCATCATCATCGTCGAGTTCCGCCGGCGCGTCCTGGATGGCGAGAAACTGGCCGGCTTCCTGGGCCAGCTCGCCGACCGCACGGCCGGATCGATGTTCAATGCCCGCCTGCTGCAGAACGCGCAGGAATCGGCCATCGGGCTCCATTCGTTGCTGAAGATGAGTGAGGCCGTCGCCTCCTCCCTGAGCACCGCGCGCATCCTGAGCCTGCTGGAGGAGTCCTGCCGGCGGCTGATGAAGGTACGCGTCGCCAAGGTGTTCCTGGTGCGCCCGGCGACGAGACAGTCCGGCACGACGACCGCCCCGGTCGCGGCGGGGACCACCCCCCGGGAGACGGCACACGGGGCGCCCGGGAAGCTGACGATCGCGGGCATCGAGGATGCGCGCCGGCTGGTGCCGGTCAGCGGCGAGGCCACGGCGCTGGAGACCGCGGCAGCGCGCGAGGCGTGGCGCACCGGCGAACCGGTGGTGCTGGCCAACGAGGACGAGATCGCCAAGCTCGGCGGCCAGGCCGCGGCGGACGAGACCGTCAACCTGGTCGCCATGCCGCTCCGGACTCCCGACGGCGTGGTCGGCGTCGTCGAGGCGCTCGACAAGCCTGATCCCTTCTCGGCCCGCGACCTGGCGCTGCTCGGCGGACTCGCCGGGCAGACGGCGGTCGCCCTGGAGAAGGCGCGCCTCTACGCTCACACCCGCGAGCGGGCGGCTCGGATCGAGCGCCTGGCCCGCGGCATCGAGCAGGAGAAGCACAAGCTCGAGCACGTGCTCGCCAACATGGACGAGGGCGTGCTGCTGCTCGAGGAGCGCGGCGTGGCGCTACTCAACCACGCCGGCCGGCGGCTGCTGGCGCCGCTCGGGCCCTGCGAGCTGCCGGCGGCACGCGAGCAGTTCGCCGACCGGCTCGAGCTGCTGGCACGGCTCGGCAAGGTCCTCGACGGCGATCCGCCCGGCCAGGAGATCATCGCCGACGGCGACCGCTTCCTGATGCTCCACTCGGTGCGCCTCGCGGCCGACTCGGCGACCGATGACGATGAGGAAGCCGGCAAGGCGGTGATCGCCGTGATTCGCGACATCACCGAGATCGTCCGCCTCGGCGAGCGTCGCTCCGAGTTCGTCTCGCAGGTCTCGCACGAGCTGCGCACACCGCTGTCGGCGGTCGTCGGGGCGGTCAAGCTGCTCGGCGAGGGCCGGGCCGGCCAGCTGAGCGACAACCAGTCGCGCCTGGTGGCCATCATGGACAAGGAGAGCCAGCATCTTCTCGAGCTGATCAACGACCTCCTCGACATCGCCAAGCTGGAGGCCGGCTCGATGGTCATCGAGAAGCAGTCGGTCGATCTCGCCGCGTTGCTCGCCGACGCCGCCGAGGCGCTGCGCGGGCTGGCGGCCGACAAGTCGATCGCGCTGGAGGTCGACGTCGATGATCTGCCGGATCCGGCCCACTGCGATCCGCTGCGGATCCGCCAGGTGGTCCTGAACCTGCTGGGCAACGCCATCAAGTTCACGCCGGCAGGCGGTCACGTGCGACTCGATGCCTTGCGGGAGGCCGACCAGTTCCTGATCCGCGTCACCGACGACGGGCCAGGCATCCCGGTCGAGAAGCGCGAGCTCATCTTCGACAAGTTCGAGCAGCTGGGCGGCGGCGAATCGCGCGCCCGTGGCACGGGCCTCGGGCTCGCCATCTCGCGCCGCATCGTCGAGGGGCACGGAGGAACGATCGGAGTGCACAGCGAGCCGGGCAGGGGATCGACGTTCTTCATCCAACTGCCCGCCGCCCTGCACTTCACCGCCACCGTCGAGGAGGAGGCAAGCGCCGCCTGACCGGCGCTCCGGGAAATGCCGGATGCGAGCTCGCGGCGACCGTCGATCGCGACGGTCGACCCCGAGGAGGAGAGACTTCGATGCAGTCCCACCGCGTCCTGATCGTCGACGACAACCCGAGCCTGCTGCTCATCCTGTCGGAGACTTTCCGATTCGAGAGCTTCGAGGTGATGACGGCCGAGGATGGTGCGACCGCGGTCGAGCAGGTGCGCACCTCGCCACCGGATCTGCTGGTGCTCGATGTCGGGCTGCCCGGCCGGAACGGCTTCGAGGTCTGCCGCGCCCTCAAGGATGATCCCCGCACCGCTGCCGTCCCGATCATCCTCCTGACGGCGCGCGCCGCCGACGCCGACCGTCACTGGGGACTCGACGCCGGGGCCGACGAGTATCTGACCAAGCCCTTCGATCCGGACCAGCTGCTGCGCACCGCCCGCGAGCTCCTGAGCACCCGCCACGCCGGCGAGTCGCGCAATCCGCTCACCAAGCTGCCCGACCTCGAGTCGATCGGCCGCCGGGCGCGGGCGCAGCGCGCCGCGGGCGCGGCGCACGACGTGCGGGCCCTCGAGTTCGACGCGCGCTCGGCGGCGATTCTCAGGCAGAAGTACGGCGAACCGGCGGTGGCCCACGCGGTGCGGCTGGCAGCCACCTGTCTGCGCGAGGCGCTGGCGCGCGAGAGCGCGGTCCGTGCGGACCGTACCGCCGGAGCGGCCGCGGCGCCGGAACGACCGGAGATGGCGATCGGGCACGGCGGCGACGCCAGCTACTCGCGCTTCGCGGTGCTGGCGCCGGCCGAGCGCGCAGACCGCATCATCGCCCGGGCCAGCGAGCTCTTCGCGCAGCGCGTCGGCATCCTGTACGACGCGACCGATCTCGAGCGGCGTGCCGTGACCTGCCGGCGTGCGGACGGGACGTTCGACTGCGTTCCGCTCGTCGACCTGATCGAGGTCGAGGCCGACGCATTCGAGCGCGGGGACGAGATGGCCGCCTGAGCGGCAGGACGACCCGGTCCGGCGTGATCAGAGCCAGTACAGGATGCGCCCGCAGTTCTCGCAGGTCTCGATCCGGTTGCCGTCGTTCTTGGCGACACCGATATGCTGGGTCGGCAACGACATGAAGCAACCCAGACAGACCTGTCCCTGCACCGGGACCACGGCACGACCGAAGCGCTTGGCGACCCGCTCGTAGAGAGCGAGGTGGCGCGGTTCGATCTGTTCGACGAGGCGCGCCCGCGAGGCCTTGAGCGCCTCGACGTCCGTCACCTTGAAGCCGTAGCCCTCCATCTTGCTGGCGTGCTCCGCATCACTGGCCTCGCGGATCATCTCGTCGACGTCCTGCAACGCCACCAGCAGCAGGAGCTGTTGCTGCATCTCAACCAATGTTCTCAGCCTCGGCGCGCTCAGATCCCCGCATCCAGGATCCGTGCGAGCTCTTCGAAGGTGGACACGGCCTTGAGCTGCTCGCGAATCTCGTCCTTGGCGACCAGCTCGACGATACTGCCGAGCACCGGCAGGTAGCGATTGCCCTTGTCCTGGTACGGCGCCACGATGAAGAAGAAGAGCCGCACCGGCTCGCCATCATCGGCCCCGAACGCGATCCCCTCCGGGCAGTTGGCGAACAGCACCGACAGCTCGCGGACGACGAGCGAGCGCCCGTGCGGCACCGCCACACCCTTGCCGATCGCGGTGGTCCACGTGCGTTCCCGCTCGCGCACCGTGTTGAGGATCACGTCACGGTTCTTGACGCGGCCGCTCGCGACGAGACGGTCGACGAGCTCCTCGATGACGCCATCCTTGTCGCGGGACTCGAGCGGGGAGATGAAGAGATCGGAGTGAAAGCAGGAGGAGAGACCTGCAACGGTCACGTGCACACCCCCCGGGGCAGCGGCCGGCGGTACCGCCGCCACGATCGCACCGGCGCCGGGTCGACGTCCGATGCGTGGACTGCGCGCCCGGCAGCCGGGACACGCGCAAGATTGAAGCGCGGGCAAGTATAGGAACGCGTGTCGGCAGGCGTCAACCGACGATGCATGCAACTTGCAAGCCAGCCGCGAGCAGGGTGTCCTCCCGACGGTGACCGGATGGCGCGTCCGGAGCACGCGACGACGGCGCCGCAACGGTTTAGGCGCCGCCCGCGGCCGCGGGACGGTACGTCGGCCCTCGCCATCGGCGCCCCGCGGAAGCGGGCCGGCGCCGCCGGCCGGCGGCCGCTCGCCGGCATCGGGCCTGGCGGCCGCCCGGGGCCACCGATCTCGAGGCGGACGGGCGCTTGGCGCTCCGACCGCGGGCCCGGTCAGCCGCACCGGCGGCACGACGCCGGTCAGTCCTTCTTCTTGAAGAGGCCCTCGAGCAGCCCGTCGACCGCGTCTCTGGCCTTCTCCTCCACCTTCTTGGCCTCCGCCTCCGCCTTCTCGGTGGCCGCGGCCTTGAGCTTCGCCTGGAACTGCTGCTCGAGCGCGTCGGTCTGGATCTGGATCTTCGGGGCCCGCAGGTCGCCGCCCACCGCGAAACCGAGCGGCACCCGCCCCTGATCGTCCGCCATCAGCTCGACCAACCTGGCGTTGCCGCTGAGCTGCGGCGGCAGGTAGCGGGACGGCAGCTGTGCAGCGATGTCCATGTCCAGCGAGCCATCGAATCCGACCGAACCGCCGATGTGGAACTCGCCGTGCGTGCCCGACAGCATCTTGCCGTTGTCGAGCTGTACGCGACCGTCGTGGACCACGATCTTCGAGATGAAGCGATCGTAGTCGAACCGATCGCCGTCGACCACGCCGAGACCCTGCAGGACGCGCCCGAGCCCGCCCGAGACCTTCAGGTAGCCATCGGTGATCTCGGTGGTGCCGTTCACGTTGAGAAACCGGAGCGGATCGAGATTGGTGGCCTGGAGGCCGTTCAGCGCCAGGTCGGCGTCGAAGGTGCCATAGATCAGGTTGTGGACCGGCGTCGTCGACGTGAGAAGCTCGTTGGCCTGGACGTCCTCCACCTCGAGGGTCGAGGTGTAGCGCAGGGTGTCGGCCTCCGGTACGACGTGGACCTCGCCGGCCAGGCGGCCGCCGAGGAGACGCCCCGACACGTCGGTGATGTGGAGCCCCGCATCGTCGACGGCCGCGTGCAGCCCGACGTCGGTGGCCGTCATCTCCCGGTACATCACCTGGCGCGCGCTGACCGTCCCATCGATCGGCGGCAGCACCGGAGGCGCGCCACCGGCCGCGGGCGACGCCGGCCCGCCGGACGCCGGTGCCCGCGAGCCGCCCTCCGCGGCCGGCTTCTCGACAGGCGCCGCCGGCAGCAGCTCGTCGAGATCGAGCCGGTTCGAGGTCAGTGTGAAGCCGACCCGGGGGGGCGCCAGCCCCTTGACCTCCACCTGTCCTCCCAGATCGGAGCGTCCGGCGCGGACGGCGAGCGACGACACGCTCAGCGACTGGTCGCGCAGCCGGATCGGGCAGCGCTCGACGCGCACCGTCGTGGCCAGCCCTGGAACCGTGGTGACGAGGTCCTCGACGTCGATACGCCCACCAAGTGACAGGCTTCCCAGCCAGTCGGGAGCCCGCGTCTGGCAGCTCACCTGGGCAGCCGTCTTGCCGCCGGAGATGGCGACGTCCGGCGGTAGCGTGGCGAGCGCCGCCAGTGGCGCCACCTGTGCCTCGAGCTCCAGGTTGGCCGACAGGCGTGGCTTCAGGAAGTCCTCGACCGTCGCGCTCAGCTCGAAGCGGCCGCCCGGCAGCTGCCCCGCCAGGGCCGGCAACGCCGCGCTCTGCTCGGTGAAGCGCAGCTCACCGTTCAACGCGGTCAGCACCGCCTTCTCGTGTCCGGGCGGGGTCACGGCCGCGTCGCGGAGCCGGAGCGAACCCTCGATCGACGGTCCGAGCGCCGGCCCGCGCACCGTCCCGCGCAGCTCGGCGATCCCGGCCATCTCGAGCCCTTCCGGCACGCCGGCCGGGACGAGCGACAGGACACGGGCCGGCTCGAAGCTGCCGGTGCGAAGCTCGAGATCGAGCTCGGGCGTCGTGTCGAGCGAGCGCACCGAGCCGCTCACCTCCAGCTGGATGGCCGCCAGCGCCAGCTTGCAATCAAGGACCGTCAGGTCGGACGACTCGGGCCGATAGGCGAGATCGAAGTCGAGATCGACATCGAACGGGCCGTAGGGAGTGCCGGGATCGCCGCCGACGGTCGCCGAGAGCCCCTCGAAGTCCAGATCACCGGCCAGGCTGATGGCGGTCGCGTCGAGGGCGACGCGCAGGACACCGTCGAGATCATCGAAGCCGAGCTCGGTCCCCTGCTGCTCGTCGACCAGCGTCAGTCGCGCGTCGATGATGCGCGCCTCGGGGACCGCCAGCAACACCCCCGCCGATCCCGTGGACGGCGCGGCGGCGGTGTCGGCCGGCGCTCCGGCCGGCCCGGCCTCCCCCGGCGGGGCGGCAACGGTCAGGTTCAGGCCACCAGCCGCGTCGCGCCGCACCGTGACGACCGGTTCGCGCAGCACCAGCCGCGTCACCTCGATCTGGCGCTTGATGAGCGGCATGAGCGCCACGCCCACGTCGAGTTCTGCGAGGCGGAAGAACGTGGCGTGCTCGGCCGCTGGCAGCGTCGGATTGGCGAGGCGCACCTCCGAGGTCGACAGCGACAGGCCGTGCCACCCGAGACCCAGGCGTAGCTCGCCCAGCTCGAGTTCGTAGCCGGTAGCGGCCTCGACCTCGCGCACCGCGCGCTCGCGCACCGTGTCCATGGGCACGAAGAACCTGAGGACCACCACGGCGAGGATCAAGAGAACGATGATCCCGCCGACGATTCCACCCACCCAGCGCAGGGCACGCATCGATCGCGTCTCCTTCCGGTTGCGACCGGTGCCGCGACCCGGGCGACGGCACCGGTCGGAGGGGCACGATGGTGACGGGACGCCGGTTGAAGATCAAGATCAAGATGCGGCCGTCGGCGACCGCATGCCCAGCCGGCTGGGGGCGCCGGGGCCGCGCGGGTGCGCCCCACAGCTTCGCTGCGGGGCGCGTCACCGGGAGAGATCCCCCGGGCCGAACGTCTGCCGTTGACAGACGGTCATTCCATATCAGCGCAGGAGCACGATCCGCGCGCGGGCGGCGCCGGCGGCGGACTCGAGACGCGCGACGTAAACGCCGCTCGCCAGCCGGGCCCCGCCGGCATCACGGCCATCGAAGGGGACGCGATGCCGGCCGGCGACGCGCTCCCCGTCGACCAGGCGGCGCACCCGGTGGCCGCTGACATCGTACAGGTCGAGCGTCACATGGCCGGCACGGCCGAGATCCATCCAGAGGTCGGTGTGCGGGTTGAAGGGATTCGGCCGCGCCGCGAGCGTGGCCCCGTCCGTGACCGGCGGCGCGCCGGCGTCGACCGCGGTCGAGCCCTCGATGACGGTGACCGAGACGTTCATCACGCCACGCACGACCTCGCCCTGGAGCACCGCCACATCGAGCTCGATCACGTGGCCGAGCGGTGCGTCGGCGGCGACGCGGATGCGCGTCGGGTCGTCGCCGTCGTCGCCCGGTGACTGGGGCGGTACGACCGGGAAGGTGCCGGGCAGGATCGCCTCGACGTAGGGATCGCTGCTGGTCACCGCGACGGCGACGTCGGTCGCTTCGCCGAGACCCGTATTGGTGACGCTGACGACCACCTCGGACTCGGCACCACGTGGCACCTCCGGCCCGGCCGTCACGCCACCCAGCAGCACGCGCCCGCCTGCGACCCAGGTCCAGTAGAGGTTCGGACCGAGGTTCTCCTCGGCCAGTGGCACGATGCGCGAGGGCTGCGGCCAGAAGCCGTCACTGGAGCTCCCGACCTCGGGGATGAAGGCGAAGACCTTGTTCTTCTCGACCTGCTCGCCGTAGCTCCAGTCGACGGCGTCGCCGTTGGTCACGTAGTGCACGGTCTGCCAGGGATTGCCGACCAGGTAGCCGTTCATCGCCGCCATGTCCATGCCGTAGAGCAGGTACCACTCGTAGTCGATGCCCGGCGGCAGGGCATTGGCCTCGTAGCCGAACGGGTGGAGCTCGTAGTTGCCGTAGCCGTGGTAGTGCATCGAGCAGGCGATGGTGCGGGGCTGGTGAAAGAAGCGCACGCCGGAGGTCTCGAGCTCGGAGAACGCCGCCGGACCCCGGTAGGTGCTCGAGCCCGGATCGGGGCTCGAGCCGGAGTTGTCGTATCCCCACATGTAGCCGTAGTTGCGGTTGAGGTCGACGCCGTACTCACCGCCGCCGTTCGGACGCCGGTTCTTGCGCCACAGGCCACCGCCGCCGGGGGCGATCGACTCGTTGTAGACGTAGCCGTCGGGATTGATCACCGGGACGCAGTAGATCTCGCGGTTGTCGACGAGGTAGCGCACCTCCGGATCGGTCGCGTAGTTCTCGAGCAGGTGGAACATGTAGTAGAGGACGCAGGCCATGCCCTGTGGCTCGCGCGCGTGGGTCAGCCCGGTGAACAGCACCGCCGGCTCACCCTCCTCCACGTCCGGATTGTCCGAGATGCGCACGTACCAGAGATCGCGCCCCTCGAGCGTGATCGACAGCTGTTGGCGCGCGCTCACCAGGTCGGGATAGTCGGCGCGCATCTCGTCGAGCTTGGCGATCACCTCGTCGTTGGTGTAGTAACCGCCCATCGAGCCCATGCCGAAGCCGGGATCCAGGCGATCGCGTTGCTGCCAGAGCGCTCCCTCGGCCGCGGCGCGCTCGGCGTAGAAACGGGTCAGGTCGTCGATGACGACACGGCTGGCGATGCCGCGCCGCCTCAGCGCCTGGCGCTCGCGCTCGCTCATGACGATCTCCACCCGCTCGATGCCCTCGCCAGGGCGGACACCGTGATCGGTCGCGATGCCGAGCGCGGTGACGGCATCGAGATCGGCGGCGGCGATCTGGACGAGCGCGTAGCGCTCGCCGGCCTGGCCGGCGCCGGGGACACCCGGCGTGGTCGCGGCACCGCCCGCCGTGACCACGAGGCCGACCAGGAGGACGACCAGGAGGGCGACGGCACCGGGGGACTCGAAGCCTGACAAGGACCGTGCGGCGTCGGTGCTGGGCCGGCGAGGATTCATGGTGTCTCCTTCGGTCCGGCTCGCGGCGCCCCTCGCGAGGCGGGCGGCGCGACCGGGTTTCGAGTGGGTGCCTGGCGCTCCGGAGACGAGAGCGGGCTCCGGATCCCGGGTCACGACGTCGCGCACGCCGCCGGGAGGCGACGCCCGCCACGGTCGGGACGCGTCCACGTCGCCATTCAGTGTACCACGCCCACCGGACCGGTCCGGCCGGACCACCGGTGACCACCGTCCGTGGTGGGCGACGCACGCTCCGCCCACGCCGTGGGTGGCTCGATGGACGTCCACTCGCCTTGACGCCTCCCGCCCCGCCCGGCATCATCTCCGGCGCGTCCGGCCCCCGGCCGGCGCGCCCGGGCGCAACGACCCGCGTGCGGCCTCGCGGCAACGCGACCACCGGCGCCACGAGACCGCAGACGACCCGAGAGACCACCGATGACGACGCTCCTCATCCGCCCGCTCGGCGGACCGCCGACCACCCATCTGCTCGAGCAGGACTCGATCACCATCGGTCGTCTGCCGGACAACGACATCACGATCATGGATCAGTCGGTCTCGCGCGTGCACGCGCGGCTCGAGCGCTCCGACTCCGGCTACCGGATCCTCGATCAGGGCAGCCGCAACGGTGTCCTGGTCAACGAGCAACGCATCTCCGAGCCGACGACGCTGGCACCGGGCGACCGCATCCGCCTCGGTGATGTCGAGATCGAGGTGCAGTCCGAGACCTCGGCGCACGAGTCCCTGAAGCTCGGCGATTCGAGCTTCGAGATGAGCCCTGGCGCCACCATGGTGCTGTCGCGCTCGGAGTTGCCGGCCGATCTGCGCCGGTCGTTCGCCGTCGAGGAGGACACGCTCGATCGACACGAGACCGTCGACGCCGGCAAGCTCCTCGCGTTCTTCGAGGAGATCACCCACCTCGTCGTCGAGCAACGGCCCTCCGACGAGGTGCTCGGGGAGATCATCCGTCACAGCCTCGACATCATCAGCGCCGCCGATCGCGCCTGTCTGATCCTCTACGAGAACGGTGCGCTGCACCCCAAGGTCGGACGCCACCGTGACGGCCGCTCGGTCGAGATGGAGGTCTCCCAGACCGTCGTCCGTCGCGTCGTCGAGACCGGCGATTCGGTGGCGTCGTTCAACGCGCAGCAGGACCCGCGCTTCGCTGCCACCGAGAGCGTCGTCATCCAGGGCATCTTCTCGGTCATGTGCGTCCCCCTGGCCTCCGAAGACGAGATGCTCGGCGTGCTCTATGTGGACACGCTGTCGCCGATCAAGCGCTTCACGACCGGCGAGCTCAAGCTGTTCAGCGCGCTCGGCAACATCGCCGCCGGCCACATCCGCCGCCAGCGGTTGCTCGTCGAGAGCATCGAGCGGCGTGTCTACGAGGAACAGATGCGCGCGGCTCGAGAGACGCAGCTCCGCCTTCTCAAGGTCGAGGTGCCTGCCCTTCCCGGCTGGGCGTTCGAGCTCGACTATCGCTCCTGCCTGGCGGCCGGCGGTGACTACGTCGACCTCCTACCCTGCAAGGACAAGATCCTGCTTGCGCTCGCGGATGTTTGCGGCAAGGGGATCGGAGCAGCACTGCTCATGGCAACGCTCCAGGCCGGGATCCACGCTCAGGCCACGGCAGCCGCGAACGTGCTCGAGATCACGCGACGGCTCAATGCCTATCTGCACGCGCGCACGGCGATGGAGAAGTTCGCAACCCTGTTCATCGCCTGTCTCGAGCCGTCGACCGGCAAGCTGACCTACGTCAACGCCGGCCACGATCCGCCGCTCATCGTGCGCTCCGGCGGGGCGGCGACCGAGCGGCTGGAGTCGACCGGCTACATGGTGGGAGCCTTCGACGCCTCGATGTACGCGGCGGAGCAAGCCGAGACGCGTCTCGAACCGGGCGACATGCTGGTCGTGTTCACCGACGGGCTGCACGAGGCCGAGTCGCCGGAGAAGGAGTGGTACGGCGAGGACCGCCTCGTGCGCTTTATCGTCGATCACTGCCATCTCGACGTGACGGCGCTGGCCGACGCGGTGGTCGAGGACGTCCTCGGACACATCGGGAGCAGCGAGCAGCAGGACGACATGACCCAGCTGATCGTCAAGCGGCTGGCCTGACCGGGGCCGCAGGACGGCCGCCAGCGACGCGCGGCGGCAGGCGGTGACCGATGACTGACGAGCGGGAGAAGCGACCGGCGGCGACCGGCCGGGAACAGGACGACGACCGGCCGCCGCAGCGCGACTGGCGGCTCGCGGCCGTGATGGCGGCGGTGCTGACCGCCTGGCTCCTGTTCAGCGCGCGCGAGCTCCTCAATCCGCTATGGGTGGCGCTCTTCCTGATCTTCGCGCTTCTCCCCTACCGCCAGGCGCTGTGGGCGCGACGGCTCGGTGTCGTCGCCGGCGCGGTCGGTCTCCTCTGGATCCTCGAGCGGCTGGGTGGAGCGCTGGCCCCGTTCGCGATCGCGCTCATCGTCGCCTACTTCCTCGATCCGCTGGTCGACCGGCTGGAGACGCGCGGTCTCAACCGCTCGCTCGCGATCCTGCTCCTCGCGGTACCGGTCGTGGCGGTCGGCGTCCTGCTGTTCTTCGTGGTGCTGCCGCCGCTGGGGCGGGACCTCGCCCGCTTCGTGGGCCAGCTGCCGGCGCTCGTCAACGTGGCCATCGCCTTCGTGGAGCCCCATCTGGACCGCTTCAGCACCCTCGACATCGAGGGACTGGTGTCGGCCAACCTGCCGAACCTCCTCGACCCGCTGAACGCCCTGGCGACCAAGCTCACCTCCGGTGCCATCGGTGTCGGCAAGGGCGTCGGGGTCGGGCTGCGGGTCATCTCGTTCCTGGTGGTGACGCCGCTCGCCACGTTCTACGTGCTCCGGGACATCGACCATCTCAAGGAAGGCGTTCGCGAGCTCATCCCGACCCAGGGTCACACGCTCGAGGTGCTGGTCGAGATCGACCGGATGCTCGGTCGCTACCTGCGCGGCCAGCTGCTCGTCGGCTCGCTGCTGGCGCTCGTGACCTGGATCGGCCTGACCCTCCTCGGCGTGCCCTACGCACTGGTGCTGGCGCTCCTGACCGGTGTCTTCAACATCGTCCCGGTGGTCGGATTCTGGCTGTCCTTCGTTCCAGTCCTGCTGGTCAGCCTGACCATGACCGAGCCACTGTTCGCCCTTCTCAAGGTCGCGGTCTTCTACCTCGGCATCCAGCTTCTCGAGGGCAACGTCGTCTCGCCACGCATCGTCGGCAACGAGGTCGGGCTCAATCCGGTCCTGATGATCCTGGCGATCGTCGTCTTCTCGTCGCTGATCGGGCTGATCGGCGTCGTGGTGGCCGTGCCGACCACCGCGGTGCTGGCACTCCTCTACCGCCGGTGGCGGGGCGCGGTGCGCGACGCGGCGGCGCGCGCGGTCGATCCGGGGACGATCGAGACCGGGGGCGACTGAGGCGCGACGACCGGCGCGTCCCGTCCCGGCGGCGACGCGCGACCCCGCAGCCCGTCGCCAGCCGCCTCGGCTCAGCGGTCGATGACGTGCATGACCGGACCGGTCGGCACCTTGGGATGGAAGTAGGTGCTCTTGGGCGGCAGCGTGCGACCGGCTCGTGCGGTGGCCACGATCTGCTCGACCGGCGTCGCCGGCAGCAGGCAGGCCGCGGCGTGATGGCCGGTCAGCACCCCGGCCGCCGTCTCGCGCCAGCCGCTCGTGTAGGTCAGCCGCCCGTCGCGCGCCGCCTCCTCCGGGTCCCACCCGAGTCCACGCTCGATCACCAGGCGCGTCGCGACCGCCGCCGCCGTGGTCTCCGGCGTCGCCGGCACGCTGACGATCCGCGCCTGGTGTCGCGTGAGGAGCACGAAGCGGATGAGGCGCGACGCGTCACCGGCTGCCGCCGGTCGCGAGGAGCGCGCCTCGATGCCGACCGCCGCCATCGCCTGGTCGAGGTCGCCAGCGAGCTCGATTCGCGCCTCGGCGGCCAGGGCATCGACGAGCTGCTCGACGGCCTCGCGCCGGATCCCGGCGATCGAGCGGTGGATCGGCAGCACCATCGAGCCGCGGTCCTCCATCGCCGTCAGGAACATGAGCACCTGGTCGGCACCGTCGCCACCAGCGGCTGCCGGTGCGGGGACCGCCGGGTCGTTGGTTACGGTCGCGTCGCGCGCTCCGTCGGCGACGGGACGGCACTCCTGCAGGTAGCGGAGCGCCGCCTGGTAGCGATGGTGCCCGTCGGCGATCACGATGTCGCGTGACCGCATCGCCTCGTCGAGGGTGTCGATCAGTCCCGGCTCGTCGACCACCCAGAGGGCGTGGGCGACCCGATCGGTGTCGCTCCAGCGCACCTCGCCGTCGTGCGGCGAGGACCTCAGAAGGCCGAGAATGTGGTGCTCGGGATCGGAGTAGAGGCCGAAGATCGGACTGACGTGAGCGCGCGTCGCGCGCAGCAGGGCGAGCCGATCCTCGACGTACGGTGCGTGCGTGCGCTCGTGTGGATGGATGCCGTGTCCGTAGGGCGCAAGCTCGACCGCCGCCATGAAGCCGAGCTGCGTGCGCTCCTCGCCCTCCGGATCCCGGTAGGTCTGCGCGTATCCATACAGCGCCGGACGCGGCTCCCGCACCAGCGTCCCGTCGGCCATCCATTCGCGGAGAACGCGCGCCGCGTCCTCGTAGGGTCCGCGCCTCGACGCCCCGCCCCAGGACGCCCCGGGCGTGGCGCCGGCAACCGGCGACGGGCGGGTGGCGTCACCGGTCCAGATGAGCCGGACGGCGTTGCGCGGATGGCGGCGTACGAGGCGCGGGGCCAGCGTGGCGTCGATGGCATCGTAGGGCGGCGCCATGACGCGCGCCAGGTCGCCGACCCGCGCGGTGTCGTAGCGCCAGCCCCGGAAGGCCCGGATCCGCGCCATCAGCCGGCCGCTCCGCGCGGCGTCTCGCGGCCCCCCGACGTCTCGCGGCCGGGAGACACGGCACGCCGGGCGCGCGCCGCGGCCAGCGCCCAGGCGGCAGCCTCCTCGGGACCGCCGCAGCGCTCGACAGCCAGCGGCGGATGGTCCGCGCGGTGCGCCTCGAAGCTGTCGATGGCGGCGACCGGGACGCCGATCTTGAGGGCCAGCGCGATCTCGCTCAGCGTACCGTGGCTGCCGCGGATCGCCACCAGGGCCTCGGCCGTCTGCACGAGCACGACGTTCCGCGCGTGTCCGAGGTCGGTGACGATGGGGATCGTGATCCACGGGTTGGCGTCGGCGGCGCGCGGGCCCGGCAGGATCCCGATCGTGAGACCACCCGCGGCCACCGCCCCCTCGGCCGCGGCGCGCATGACACCCCCCAGCCCGCCGCAGACCACCACCGCGCCGGCGCGCGCCAGCGCCGCGCCGAGTCGTGCGGCAAGCTCGAGAGCGTGCGTGTCGGCCTCGTCTCCGCCGCCGGAGATGCCGATCCTGAGCGGCCGCGCCGCGCTGTCCCCGTGCCGCCCGGTCACGCCCCGGCCTCAGCTCCCGGTCGCGACCGCGCCGGCCTGCGCGGCGCTGGCGCTGCGATAGAGCGGGTGCGCCCGGGCCAGCTCGGCCACCTCGCCACGCACGCGCGCCACGACCGACTCGTCACCCAGGTGCGCGATGATGTCGGCGATCCAGCCGCCGATGCGCTGCATGGCGTCCTCGCGCATGCCACGGCTGGTGAGGGCGGGTGTGCCGATACGGATCCCGGAGGTGATGAACGGCTTCTGCGGATCGAACGGCACGGCGTTCTTGTTGACGGTGATGCCGGCCGCCTCGAGCGCCGCCTCGACCTCCTTGCCGGTGAGCTCGCGGCGTGTCAGATCGACCAGCAGCAGGTGATTGTCGGTACCGCCCGACACGAGGTCGATGTCGTGCGACAGCAGGGTCTCGGCCAGCGCCCTGGCGTTGGCCACCGTCTGGTGCGCGTAGGCCCTGAAGTCCTCCGACATCGCCTGCTTGAAGCAGACGGCCTTGGCGGCGATCACGTGCATGAGGGGGCCGCCCTGCATGCCCGGGAAGTTGGTCTTGTCGATCGCCTTCTTGTAGTCCTCGGTGCAGAGGATGAAGCCCGAGCGCGGGCCGCGCAGCGTCTTGTGCGTGGTCGAGGTGACGATGTGCGCGTGCGGCACGGGGCTCGGGTGGGCACCGCCGGCGATCAGCCCGGCGATGTGCGCCATGTCGACCAGCAGGATGGCGCCGACCGAGTCGGCGATCTCGCGGAAGCGCGGGAAATCGATCGTGCGCGGGTAGGCGCTGGCCCCGGCCACGATCATCTTGGGGCGCAGCTCGCGGGCCTGGGCAGCGAGGGCCTCGTAGTCGATCTGCCCCGTCTCGCGCGCCACGCCGTAGTGGCTGAACTTGAAGAAGCGCCCCGAGAAGTTGACGTCGTGGCCATGCGTCAGGTGACCGCCATGACTCAGGTTCATCCCCAGGACCGGGTCGCCGTACTCGAGCACTGCGAAGTAGGCGGTGAGGTTGGCCGACGAGCCGGAGTGCGGTTGCACGTTGGCATGGTCGGCGCCGAACAGCTGCTTGGCGCGCTTGCGTGCCATCGACTCGGCGCTGTCGACGTGCTCGCAGCCGCCGTAGTAGCGGCGCTTCGGATAGCCCTCGGCGTACTTGTTGGTCAGCACCGAACCGGTCGCCTCGAGCACGGCCGGCGACGTGAAGTTCTCCGATGCGATCATCTCGAGCGTCGACTGCTGCCGTGCGAGCTCGTCCTTGACGACCTGCGCCACCTCGGGGTCGACCGCCTCGAGCGCGGGATTGGAGTCGAGCATGGGAGTCCTCTGCGTTCTGGGGAAGGGTCCGGGGTCCCCCGCAACCGGGCCCGGGCGGTCGTGTGCGTCACGCGCGCCCGGCCCCGGACCGGCACACGATCGTAGCGCCTGGCTCAGCCGGATCCAACGTCGGATTGACCGCCGGGCTCGGTCGCGGTGAGGCGCGTCAGCAGGTGGCGCGCGACCCGGTCCGTGTGGCGGCGGATGCGCGCCAGGCACTCGTCGTAGATCTCCGCCGATCCACCGTACGGATCGTGCACGCTGTCGCCGGCATTCTGCGTGTCGCTCTCGAAGGCACCGAGCAGATGCACCCGTCCGGCGGCCGCCGGCTCGAGCTCGCGGGCCATCCGGGCGTGTGCCGGCTCCATGGCGAGCACCAGGTCGGCCGCGCGCAGCATGGCGGCCGTGAGGCGGCGCGAGGCGTGCGGTGCGGCGTCGAGGCCAGCCCGCACGAGCGCCTCGCGGGCCGCGGGGCTCATGGGCGCTCCGTCGCCAGCGCCGGTCCCGGCGGAGGCGACACCGACCCGGTCGCGGACCGCCGCGGGCAGCTCGTGGAGGAGCGCCGCCGCCGCCATCGGGCTCCGGCAGGTGTTGCCGGTGCACACGAACAGGACCCGGAACTTGTTGTCAGAACGAGTCATACGGGCACGATCCTAGGGCGCCCGGGGGACCCTGTCAAGGCGGGGCGATCGGCGACGCGCGGGCCGGGCGGGACGTCGCCGGACCGTCAGCCGATCAGCAGGGTCAGGAAGAGCTGGGCGTCAAGCCCGGTCCGCACGCTCAGGCCGTCCCCCTCGTCGCGCGTGTAACCGCCCTGCGGCTGCTGGATGTCGGAGCTCGTCCGGCGGGTCAGCGCCTGCCGGTCGGACCACTCCCGCGTCACCCGCAGCGGGACCAGGGCGAAGGTCAGCGACAGCCGCCGCGTCACGCCGAGATCGGCACCGACCACCGACCCGACCTCGACCGCCCAGCCGCGATCGTGCGTGTCGCGGTGGTAGGTGCCGGTGAGATCGTCGGACTCGTAGAGCTCCTCGTTCTCGAACTTGCGGTCCGAGAAGGAGAGGCTGAAGCGGGGGCCGAGGTACCAGGCGAGTCGCGCCGCGATCGGCCGCCACTGGCGCAGGTCGAACGACACGGACACCGAGTAGTAGTCGTCGGCGGTGCGCTGCGTGCGGACGTAGTAGCTGCCGTCGTAGTCGTAGCCGCGCTCGTCACCCGTATCTTCGTCAGTGTTGATGACCGTGCCGACCTGTAGACCCGCATCCCACGTCGATCCGATCCGGCGGTAGATGCCGAGGACGAAGTCGCCGTCATAGTCCGTGTAGGGGCGGGCCTGCAGGCGCCAGGTGGGCAACGCGACGGCCGGTCGTCGCCCCGTGGGCGCGGGGGAACCCGCGCCGTCCGGAGCACGATTCGTTGGCGCCAGCCCCGGTCCGGGCTGCGACGGCGCGGGCGGATCCTGTGCGTCGACCGGAATGGCGGCGAGAATCGCGACCAGGCTGACAGCGACGAGAGCGAGGACAGGAGCCCCCCTGGGACGCAGTGCAGTCATCGTATCCCCCAATCGTAGCTTGCGCGACGGCGGCGCCTGGCACAGTGGAGCGATCGCCATGCCGCGACGCCAGACGCGCATCGACGACCCCGACCCGGCCCGTTGAACGGTACCGATGACGCCGGTCGCCAGCAACCACGCGCTCGTGCCGGATGGCGGAGGCGATGGCCGCGCGCGCCGTCATGGACGCGGGGCAGCGGCTTGACGCACTGCTGAATCCAGTCCAGTCTGCTTGTGAGCCGTGGGGCCCCCACGAGCGGTGAGGCGCGGGAAGCGGGCCCCGGACGCTGGCCGCCGCCGATCTGCCCAGGTGTGCCACGAAAGCCCGTCGCATGCAAGAAGCGCGGTTTCCGACAACGCGATGGAGCCTGATTCTGGGGGCCCGATCGGGACGCGAGGGCGCCTCGCGAAGGGCGCTAGCCACCCTCTGCGAGGCCTACTGGATCCCCATCTAAGCCTACGTGCGACGGTGGGGACTCGATCCCGATCAGGCCCAGGACCTCACCCAGGGCTTCTTCCTGAGCCTCCTGGAACGCGGAGACCAGCGCCGGGTCCATCCCGGAGCAGGCCGCTTCCGCGCCTTCGTGTGCGCATCGGTCAAGCACTTCATCTCCAACGAGATGACGCGCCAGCGGGCCCTCGAGCGGGGGGGGCGGAGCGAAGTGGATCTCGTTCGACGCTCGTCTCGCCGAAGACAGGTACCGGCTCGAGCCGCGCGACGACCTGGATCCCGAGAGACTCTTCGAACGGCGCTGGGCCTTCACGCTGATGCAGCGAGCCGGGGAGCGTCTCGAACGGGAGCTGGTGGAGAACGGCAGGGGGAGCGACCTCGACACGCTACGGCCCTACCTCTTCGGAGCTGCGAAGCCGCCGCCGTATCGGGAGCTGGTGGACCGTCTCGGTGTGAGCGAGGCGTCGCTCAAGATGAAGGTCCACCGCCTCAGACGCCGGTTCGCGGCGAGCATCCGGGCGGAGATCCGGGACACGGTCGCCTCCGACGAGGACGTGGACAACGAGATCCGGCACCTGCTCTCGGTGCTCCGGGAATGAACATGACTTCCTCCAAGTGCGTGGAGTGCGGTGCCGTGCTCGACACCGGCGCCGGGGCGCGGACCTGCCCAGCATGCGCTCTGGAGCTGGCCCTGCGGTGCGCGGATGAGCCGGTCGCGTTTTCCGGAGGACCCACTCCCGGGCCGCTCCGGGATACTGGAAGCGGCCCGACACCTCCTGAGATCGCCGGCTACCGGATCCACGAGATCCTGGACCAGGGGGGCATGGGGACCGTCTGGCTGGCGGAGCAGTTCGAGCCGGTACGGCGACCGGTCGCGATCAAGGTGATCCATCCCGGGCTCGACGGCGGCGACGTGGTCGTGCGCTTCGAGGCCGAGCGCCAGGCGCTGGCGATGATGGATCACCCCCACATCGCGAGGCGCTTCGAAGCCGGTGCCCTACCCGACGCCAGGCCCTACTTCGTGATGGAGTACGTCGGCGGTTCACCCATCACACGGTTCTGTGACGAGCGCCGCCTGAGCATCGATCGGAGGGTCGAGATCCTCAAGAGGGTCTGTGACACCGTACACCACGCGCAGCAGCGAGGCGTCATCCATCGTGATCTGAAGCCGTCCAACGTGCTCGTCGTCGAGCGAGATGGAGTGCCCGAGCCCAAGATCATCGACTTCGGCATTGCGAAGGCGATCCGTCCCCGGGTCTTCGACCACACGATGGTGACGCGCATCGACCAGGTGATCGGGACACCTTGTTACATGAGTCCGGAGCAGATGAACTTGCCCGACGGAGACATCGCCGTCCGCTCGGACGTCTATTCGCTGGGGGCGCTGCTCTACGAGCTGCTGACAGGGGAACGGCCGTTCGATTGCGAGAAGCTCGCCGATGCCGGACCCTGCCGGACGGTCTCCTGGCAGGATCACGATCGTGACGCCGATCTCGATCTGTTCATGGTACGGGCTACGGAACCGCCGAGACTGATTCGCAACGACGGCGGCGGCGCGTTCGCCGACATCACCGACCTCATGTCACCGGTGCCGGCGGTCGAGGTCGCCGCAGCCTGGGGCGACGGCGACGGCGACCTGGACCTGGTGTCCAGCGGCGGGGATGACGGCGTCCTGCTGCTCGACAACACCGTCCCCGGGGACCCTCACTGGCTCGAATTGAATCTCGTCGGGACCACGTCCAACGGCTCCGGGATCGGCGCGCGGGCGCGGGTCGTCACCGGTACCACCAGCCAGATCAGGGAAGTCACCGCCGGTGCGGGCTATCTCTCCCAGCATTCACTGCCGATCGAGTTCGGTCTGGGCGCAGCCGATGTCATCGACTCGCTGGTCGTGCGCTGGCCGTCGGGAGTCGTGCAGATCGTGACCGGCGTGGCGGCCGACGGCGCGCGCACCCTCCTCGAGCCGGACGAGGTCGGCGTGAGCGGGGGCGGCGACGGGAGCGGCGGCGGCGCTGGCGGCGGCAGCGGCAACGGGGGCTCGGCCGCCATCCCGCTCGCCCCCTACCTGTACCACTCGGGAGCGCCGAACCCGCTCCGCCTCACCACCGACCTCGTCGTCGGTCTTTCTCAGCCGTCTCAGGTGAGGCTGCAGGTGTACGACGCATTCGGGCGCAGCATCCGCGTCTTGCACGACGCCAGGCTGGGGGCAGGACACCACGTCATGCGGTGGGACGGCCGCGACAGCCGCGGCCGTCGTGTCGCCACCGGCATCTACTTCTACCGCATCCAGGCCGGCGCCTTCTCGGCAACGGGCCGTGTGGTGCGCATTCGATGACGAGAGCGATCCGCAGCGTCCTGCCTCGACGGTAC
>JASFRE010000004.1:0-27089 GCA_050115055.1 Candidatus Eiseniibacteriota bacterium
CGCAACCGCATCTTCCGCCAGCGGACGCGGGGTGTCGGCGC
Organism: Candidatus Eiseniibacteriota bacterium; assembly: GCA_050115055.1. Classification (GTDB taxonomy): domain Bacteria; phylum Eisenbacteria; class RBG-16-71-46; order CAVPCR01; family CBDCWB01; genus JASFRE01. Next base: position 42 of record JASFRE010000004.1, read on the forward strand.
CTACGACCTCGAGCAGGCGGTCGAGTGGGGAGTCACCGGCCCGGGTCTCCGCGCCTGTGGTCTCGACTGGGACCTCCGCAAGCGACGGCCGTACAGCGGCTACGAGCAGTTCGAGTTCGACATCCCGACCGCCACCGCCGGCGACTGCTACGCGCGCGCCGCGGTGCGCGTCGAGGAGATCCGGCAGAGTCTGCGGATCATCGAGCAGTGCCTGCGGGAGATGCCGCGGGGACCGTACAAGGCCGGGCACCACCTGACCACGCCGCCGCCGAAGGCACGCACGATGCACGACATCGAGACCCTGATCCATCACTTCCTGGGGGTGAGCTGGGGCCCGGTGGTGCCTCCCGGGGAGGCGTTCGCCGCCGTCGAGGCCACCAAGGGCTCGAACGGCTACTACCTGGTGAGCGACGGTGACATCCACGCCTACCGGGCGAGGATCCGCACGCCGTCGTTCGCGCACATCCAGATGCTACCGGAGATCGCACGCGGCCTGATGATCCCCGATCTGCTGGCGTTGCTCGGGAGCATCGACTACGTGCTGTCGGATGTCGACCGCTGAGGGGAGCGAGGGAGTCGTGCTGAGCGCCGACGAGATCCGCGAGATCGAGAGCGAGTTCGCCAGCTACCCGACGCGTCGGGCGGCCTGCGTCGAGGCACTGAAGATCGTGCAGCGCCATCGCCGCTGGGTCTCCGACGAGGCACTGCGTGATCTGGCCGGACATCTCGAGATGTCGGTCGACGAGCTCGACAGCGTCGCGACCTTCTACAACCTGATCTTCCGGCAACCGGTGGGGCGGCACGTGATCCTGGTCTGCGACAGCGTCAGCTGCTGGATCCTCGGGCACGAGCAGCTGCTCGGGCACCTCGAGCGTCGTCTCGGGATCCGGCTGGGCGAGACCACCGCCGACCGACGCTTCACCCTGCTGCCGATCCCCTGTCTCGGCGACTGCGAGCACGCGCCGGCACTCATGGTCGATGAGGATCTGCATGACGATCTCGTGCCGGGCGATCTGGACGCGATCCTCGAACGTTACAAGTAGCCGGGTGCCCGGCTGGACGACGACGTAACGACGACGGCGAGGCCACGAGGCCATCATGGAACGACCGCTCACACGCGACATCCCACCGGACGGACGACCGCTGCGCCTGCGTGGCTACGAGCGGGCCGGTGGCTACGGCGCGCTCCGCAAGGCGCTCCGGGAGATGGCACCCGGCGAGATCACCGAGCAGGTCAAGGACGCCAACCTGCGCGGTCGCGGCGGTGCCGGTTTCAACACCGGCATGAAGTGGGGCTTCGTACCGACCGGCGACGACGCGCCGCGCCCGCGCTACCTGGTCGCCAATGCCGACGAGATGGAGCCGGGCACCTTCAAGGATCGCTATCTCATGGAGGGCAATCCCCACCTGTTGATCGAGGGCATCGTGCTCTCGGCCTACGCGATCGGGGCGGAGGTGGCCTTCATCTTCCTGCGTTGGGCCTACCGGCGCGCCGAGGAGCGCCTCCGTCAGGCGATCGCCGAGGCGCGCGAGGCCGGCTACCTCGGCCAGCGCATCGCCGGCTCGGACTTCGATCTCGCGCTCCACCTGCACGTCAGTGCCGGGCGCTACATGTGTGGCGAGGAGACCGGACTGCTCAACGCGCTCGAGGGGCGGCGCGCCACGCCGCGCGCCAAGCCGCCGTTCCCGCAGGTGTCGGGGCTCTGGGGCAAGCCGACGATCGTGCAGAACGTCGAGACGCTGTGCAACGTGCCGGGGATCGTCGAGCACGGTGCGGTCTGGTACCGCGATCTCTCGCATGGCGACGACGGGGGCACGAAGCTCTATGGCGCCAGCGGCAAGGTCCGACGTCCCGGGCTCTGGGAGCTGCCGATGGGCACCAGCCTGCGCGAGATCCTCGAGGAGCACGCGGGAGGCATGCGCGACGGTCTGCGCTTCCGGGGAGCGCTGCCGGGCGGCGGCTCCACCGATTTCCTGGTCGAGAAGCACCTCGACGTCGCCATGGACTTCGACTCGGTGAAGCAGGCGGGAAGCCGTCTCGGCACCGGGACGGTGATCGTGCTCGACGACCAGACCTGCCCGGTGGCCATGGTCCTCAACCTGCAGCGCTTCTTCGCGCAGGAGTCGTGCGGCTGGTGCACGCCGTGCCGCGATGGTCTGCCGTGGGTGGCGCGGACGCTCGAGGCGATCGACGACGGGGAGGGATGCTTCGAGGACCTGGAGCGGCTCGAGCAGCAGGTGCGCTTCCTCGGCCCCGGGAACACGTTCTGCGCGCTGGCTCCCGGCGCCGCCGAACCGCTCGGCAGCGCCCTCGAGCACTTCCGGGACGACTTCGAGCGCCACGTGCGCGAGGGCTGCTGTCCCTGGAGGTCGGGCGGATGATGGAACCTGTCGTTGGGCGCCAGATGTTGGCGTCGACGGAGGCGAGCTGATGGCGACCATCTGGATCGACGGAGCGCGCCACGACGTGGACCCGCAGAAGAACCTGCTCCAGGTCTGCCAGGAGCTCGGGCTCGACCTGCCCTACTTCTGCTGGCATCCGGCGCTCGGGTCGGTCGGCGCCTGCCGGCAGTGCGCCGTCAAGCAGTTCAAGGACGAGAACGACCAGGACGGGCGAATCGTCATGGCCTGCATGACCCCGGCGAGCGACGGCACGCGCATCTCGATCGTCGATCCGGAAGCCGCCGCGTTCCGCCAGGCGGTGATCGAGTGGCTGATGGTGAATCATCCCCATGACTGCCCGGTCTGCGACGAGGGTGGCGAGTGTCACCTGCAGGACATGACGGTGATGACCGGCCACGCCGAGCGCCGCTACCGGTACCGGAAACGCACCTTCCGGAACCAGGACCTGGGGCCGTTCGTCCGCCACGAGATGAACCGCTGCATCCAGTGCTACCGCTGCGTGCGCTTCTACAACGACTACGCCGGCGACCAAGACCTGCAGGCTTTCGCATCACGCGATCACGTCTACTTCGGACGGCACGAGGACGGGCCGCTCGAGAGCGAGTTCGCCGGCAACCTGGTCGAGGTCTGCCCGACCGGCGTCTTCACCGATCGGACGCTCGGCAAGCACTACACCCGCAAGTGGGACCTGCGCACGGCGCCTTCCGTCTGCGTCCACTGCGGACTCGGCTGCAACACGATCCCCGGCGAGCGGCTGGGTGTGCTGCGGAGGATCCGCAACCGCTACAATGGCCAGGTCAACGGCTACTTCCTCTGCGATCGCGGGCGCTACGGCCATGCGTTCGTGAACGACGAGCGGCGGATCCGCCAGCCGCTGGCACCTCGCGGCACGACCGAGCCTGCCGCGGCCCTCGACCGGCACGAGGCGCTGGCGCGCGCCGCATCCTGGCTCGGCGACGGCGAACGCGTGATCGGCATCGGCTCGCCACGCGCCTCGGTCGAGTCCAACTTCCTGCTCCGCGCGCTGGTCGGTGTCGAGCGCTTCTACCAGGGCGTGCCCGCCGCCGAGCTGCGTGGCGTCGAGACCCTGCTCGATGTGCTGCGGCGCGGGCCGTCGCGCTCCTGCCCGCTCGGCGAGGTCGGGGACTGCGATGCCGTGCTGGTGCTTGGCGAGGACGCCCCGAACACGGCACCGATGCTGGCGCTGGCGCTGCGGCAGGCCGGGCGCCGGCAGCCGTCGCGCGCCGCCGCCGGGCGGGGCATCCCTGCCTGGCACGACGTCGCCGTCCGGGAGGTGGTCCAGGAGGAGCGCGGTCCGATCTTCGTCGCCACGCCGGCCGACTCGAAGCTCGATCGCGACGCCCGCCGGAGCTACCGCGGCACGCCGGAGGCGATCGCGCGGCTCGGGCACGCCATCGCACATGCGCTCGACGCGAACGCGCCGGCGGCACGCGACCTGGAGGACGCCGAGAGGCACTGGGTCGCGGAGGTGGCCGGGGCGCTGCGCACGGCGCGACGGCCGCTCGTCGTCTCGGGAACCAGCGCCGGCAGCGAGGCGCTGCTGGCGGCCGCGGCCAACGTCGCCTGGGCGGCCGGCGTGGCGCGCCGAGAGGGACCGGCCGAGCTCTTCCTCGTGGTGCCCGAGGCGAACACGATGGGGCTGGCGCTGCTCGGCGGAGCGTCGCTCGATGACGCGCTGGCGCGCATCGAGGCGGACGAGGTCGATACGGTCATCGTGGTCGAGAACGACCTCGAGAAGCGCCTCGGTGCGGCGCGGCTCGACCGGGCGCGGCTGGGCGACTGCCGGCTCATCGTCATCGATCACCTGGCGCACGCCACCGCGGCGCGCGCTGACCTGGTGCTGCCGGCCGCCACCTTCGCCGAGGGTGACGGCACCCTGGTCAACAACGAGGGCCGCGCCCAGCGATTCTTCCAGGTGATGGCGCCCGCGGGTGACGTGGTCGAGAGCTGGCGGTGGATCGCGGCGCTGGCAGGCGCTGCGGGGAGGAAGCCGGCCGCGCTCGAGCACGCGCGTGCGACGGCCGCCGCGGACGGCGACGATCCCTGGCATGCGGTCTCCCTCGACGACGTGACGGCGGCGGTCAGCGCCTCGGTCCCGGCGCTCGCGCGGCTGCGCGAGGCGGCACCGCGCGCCAGCTTCCGGCTCGCCGGCGCGCGCCTGCCGCGCGATCCGTATCGCTCGAGCGGCCGGACGGCCATGCACGCCGACCGGAGCGTGCACGAGCCCCGGCCGCCTGACGACCACGACTCGCCGCTCGCCTTCTCGATGGAAGGCTATCGCGGACCGTCGCCGGCGGCACTGGTCTCGCAGTTCTGGGCCCCCGGCTGGAACTCGATCCAGGCGCTCAACCGATTCCAGCAGGAGATCGGCGGGCCGCTGCGCGGCGGTGACGCGGGCGTACGCCTGATCGAGCCCCGTGGCGGACCGCGCCCTGCCTACCTCGGCGACGTGCCGGCGGCGGCAGGCGAGACGTCCCCGGCGGAGAGTGGCACCTGGCGTGCGGTGCCGCTGCATCACGTCTTCGGTTCGGAGACGCTGAGCGCGGCGGCACCGGCGGTGGCCGAGCGGTCGCCGGCGCCCTACGCCGGCCTCGGACCCGACGGGGCAGCGTCGCTCGGGGTCGCAACGGGTGACCTGATCGAGCTCGAGATCGATGGCGGCTGGCACGCCCTGCCGGTGCGCCTGCGTACGGGGCTGCCGGCGGGGGTCGTCGGCGTGCCGGTCGAGGTCGCGGGACTCGGACCGGGATGCCTGCCCGCGCGGTTGCGGATCCGGCGCGCCGCTGCCGAGCCGCGTCCGGCGGGCAGCGGGAGAACGCCCGATGATGGTGGCGCCGGCGCAGCGGGAGCACGGAACGAGTCTGCTGGCGGCGGTGGCGCGCACCCCGGAGGCGATGAGCATGCGTGACGTGGTCCTCGAGCTCATCACGATCGGCGGCGTGATCGGCGCCGCCCTCTCCCTGGCGGCCGGCCTCATCTGGGTGGAGCGGCGACTGCTCGCCGCCTGGCAGGAGCGCCACGGCCCGAACCGGGTCGGTCCCTTCGGCATCCTCCAGGTCGCGGCCGACATGGTGAAGATCTTCATGAAGGAGGACTGGACACCGCCCTTCGCCGACCGTGCTCTGTTCACGGTGGCGCCGGCGATCGTCATCATGACGGTGCTCGTCTCGTTCGCGGTGGTGCCGGTGACGCCGGGGATCGGCGTCATCGACTCGAGTATCGGGCTGCTGGTCTTCCTCGCCATGTCGTCGCTGGCCGCCTACAGCGTCATCCTGGCCGGCTGGTCATCGAACAGCAAGTACTCGCTGCTCGGTGGCTTTCGCGCCGCCGCGCAGCTCCTGAGCTACGAGGTCTTCATGGGGCTGTCACTGATGGGAGTGGTGGTCCTGGCCGGGAGCTTCGACCTGCGCGAGATCGTGCGTGCGCAGGAGGGCGGCTGGTTCATCCTGCCGCAGGCGGCCGGTGCCGTCGTCTTCCTGATGGCCGGGCTGGCGGAATCGCACCGCCTGCCGTTCGATCTGCCCGAGGCGGAGAGCGAGCTCATTGCCGGCTACCACAGTGAATACTCCGGCATGAAGTTCGGGATGTTCTTCGTCGGCGAGTACCTGAGCGTCGTGCTGATCGGTTCGCTGGTGACGACGCTGTTCCTGGGCGGCTGGCTCGGTCCGTGGCTGCATCCCCTGGCCTGGTTCCTGCTCAAGGTGATGCTGGTGGTCACTCTGATCGTGCTGGCGCGGGCGGCCTTGCCGCGACCGCGTTATGACCAGCTCATGAGCTTCGCCTGGAAGGCGATGCTGCCGCTGGCGCTCGTCAACCTGGCGGCGACCGGCGCCATCGTCCTCCTGTCGACGGGCAGCGGGTGAGCCGGTCGGCGGCTAGCGAGGAGCGTGGAGCAAGGAGGCACACGACCGATGCTGAGCGTACTCCGCACCACCTGGCACGTCTTCCTGCACCTCTTCGGGAAGCGCGCGACGATCCAGTATCCAGAGGAGAAGGCCTACCTGGCACCGCGCTGGCGGGGACGCATCGTGCTGTCGCGGGATCCCGATGGCGAGGAGCGCTGTGTCGGCTGCTACCTGTGTGCGGTGGCCTGCCCGGTCGACTGCATCGCACTGCAGGCCGCGGAGGATGCGGATGGCCGCCGCTACCCGGAGACCTTCCGCATCAACTTCTCGCGCTGCATCTTCTGCGGCTACTGCGAGGAGGCGTGCCCGACTTACGCCATCCAGCTGACGCCGGACTTCGAGATGGCCGAGCGGCGGCGCGACCACCTGGTCTACGAGAAGGAGGATCTGATGATCGCGGGGACCGGAAAGTACCCTGGCTACAACTTCTACCGGGTCGCCGGCCTGGCGATCCAGGGCAAGGACAAGGGTGAGGCCGAGAACGAGGCCATGCCCGTCGATGTCCGGCAGCTGCTGCCGTGACCGATGGCGGCGCGTGTCGCCGGACGCCGCGGTTACCGGACGCCGCGGTCGCCGGACGCCGCGGTCACCGGACGCCGCGGTCACCGGACGCCGCGGTCGCCGGACGCCGCGGTCGCCGGATGTCGCAGCGGTCGCCGGATGTCGCAGCGGTCGCGCATCGCGGGGAGGCCCCATGGATGTCGCCTTCTACACCACCGGTGCCGTCGCACTCGTGTCGGCGGTGATGGTCATCACGCGCGCCAGCGCGGTGCACGCGCTGCTCTATCTCGTGGTCTCGCTGCTGGCGGTGGCCGTCGTCTTCGCACTGCTGGGCGCGCCGTTCGCCGCCGCGCTCGAGGTGATCGTCTACGCGGGAGCGATCGTGGTCCTGCTGGTCTTCGCGGCGATGATGCTCGATCTCGGACGCGAGGGGATCGAGCGCGAGCGACGGTGGCTCGCACCGCGTGCTTTCGCCGGGCCGGCGCTGCTCGCGCTCGTGGTCATGGTCGAGCTCGCGTACGTCCTCGTCGTCGCGCGCTCCGGTGACGCCGGAGCGGCCGGCGCCGGCAGCGCTGCCACCGGCACCGCTGCGGTCGCCGCCGGCAGTGCCGCGGTCGTCGTCGACCCGACGGTCGTCCCGCACCGCACGGTACCGCCCGCCGAGGTCGGTGCGATCCTCCTCGGGCCGTATGTGATCGGGGTCGAGATCGCCTCGATGCTGCTCCTGGCCGGCCTGGTGGGCGCGCTTCATGTCGGACGGCGGCAAGCGGTCGCCGCCCGGGAGGGGGGAGGGGCGCCATGACCGCCATCGCCACCACCGCGGTCCCGCTGTCGCATGTCCTGCTCCTGGCCACGGCGCTGTTCGCGGTCGGTCTGACCGGCGTCCTCGTGCGGCGCAACGTGCTCCTCATGCTGGTCTCGATCGAGATCATGCTGAACGGCGCCGGCCTGGCGTTCATCGCCGCCGGGGCCGCCTGGTCGGCGGCCGATGGTCAGATCATGTTCCTGTTCATCCTGGCGGTGGCCGCCGCCGAGGTGTCGGTCGGGCTGGCGCTGGTGCTGCGGCTGTCGCACCACGTTCGCTCGCTGGACGCGGACGGCGCCCGTGAGCTGGCGGACGAACCGATGACCGACTGATCGACTGAATGGTGGACCGAGATGCTCGAGCTCCTGTGGACGGTACCCGCCTTGCCCCTGGCCGCCGCGACCTTCCTGGCGCTGGTCGGGCCACGTCTGCCGCGGCGCCTGGTGGCGTGGGTCGGCGCCGGCTCGATCGGGCTGGCCGCCGGGGTCGCCGTGGCGATCGCCTGGCGCTTCCTGTCCGCACCGCCTCCCGGCGAGGTATTCACCCAGGAGCTCTGGACCTGGGTGAACGCGGGCGCTCTGCGCGTCGGCGTGGATCTTCATCTCGACGGCCTGGCCCTGGTGATGATGCTCGTCGTGACCGTGGTCGGGTTCCTCATCCACCTGTACGCGACCGCCTTCATGCAGGACGAGGAGGGACCGGCACGCTTCTTCAGCTCCATGAACCTCTTCGTCGGCTCGATGCTGCTCCTCGTGCTCGGCGGCAACCTGCTGCTGCTCTACCTCGGGTGGGAGGGCGTCGGGCTGTGCAGCTTCCTCCTGATCGGTTTCTGGTACCGGGATCCGGTCACCGTGCGCGCCGCGCGCAAGGCCTTCGCCGTCACGCGGATCGGTGACGTGGCCATGGCCATCGGTCTGTTTATCCTGTTCACGGGGCTGGGCACGCTCGACATCCAGGTGCTTCTCGAGCGAGCGGTGGAGGCGTGGCCGGTCGGCTCCGGGCTGGCGGTGGCGACCGCTGCGCTGCTCCTCGGCGGGGCGACCGGCAAGTCGGCGCAGCTGCCGCTCCAGACCTGGCTGCCCGACGCGATGGCCGGCCCGACGCCGGTCTCGGCGCTGATCCATGCCGCGACCATGGTGACGGCGGGCGTCTACCTGATCGCGCGCATGCACCCGCTCTTCGAGCTGGCGCCGCTGGTGCTCGCCCTGGTCGCGGTGATCGGCGCGGTGACTCTCCTCCTCGCCGCCTCGAGCGCCCTGGCGCAGAATGATCTGAAGCGCGTACTCGCCTACTCGACAATGAGCCAGATCGGCTACATGTTCCTGGCGCTCGGCGTCGGCGCCTGGTCGGCGGCCGTCTTCCACCTGATGACGCACGCCTTCTTCAAGGCGCTGCTCTTCCTCGCTGCCGGGGTCGTCATCCTCGCCGAGGACCACGAGCACGACATGCGGCGCATGGGCGGGCTCCGGCGGCGCCTGCCAGTCGTCTTCTGGACCTTCGTCGCCGGCGGCGCCTCGCTGGCGGCGGTGCCGCTGGTGACGGCGGGCTTCTACAGCAAGGACCTGATCCTGTGGCAGGCCTGGTCGTCGGCGCGTGGCTCCGCCTGGTTGTGGGGCGCCGGCGTCGTGGGCGCGTTCCTGACCGCCCTCTACATCGGGCGTGCGGTCTTCCTGGTCTTCTTCGGTGCGCGACGCGGTGGTGGTGAGGTCGATGCGGAGGGCCCGGTGGCCGCCGGGGCCGCGACGGCCACACCGGGCCGGCCGGGGCCGCGCCTCGCGCTGCCGCTGGTGGTCCTGGCGGTGCTGTCCGTGGCGGGCGGCGTCGTCGAGACGCCGGCGTACCTGGGGGGACTGCATCTCTTCTCGCAGACCGTCGCGCCCGCGTTGCCGGGCGAGACGGCGGCGCCCGGTGGCCATGTCGCCTCGGGCGGTGCGCCGGCGATCGAGATCCTGCTGATGCTGGTGGCGGCGGCCGCGACCCTGTCCGGGGTCTACCTGGCCTACCGCTGGTTCCTGGTGCGACCACGGCGGCAACCGGTGTCCGGAGCGGTTGGTGGCGCCGCTCCGGACGTGACGTCGCTGCCGCTGTCGGCCGGGTGGCTGGCGCTGTGGCATGACGGCTGGGGGTTCGACCGCCTCTACGAGCGCTGCTTCGTGCGGCCGTTCGTGGCACTCGGCCGGGTGCTCAGCGGCGAGCGCGTCGACACCGTGATCGACCTGATCCCGCGGACCGCTCGCACGGCGCACCGACTGCTCAGCCGGACGCAGTCCGGCATGCTGCGTGTCGCCCTCGGTGCGCTCTCGGCCGGCGTCGTGGTCGTCCTGGCGCTCATGGTACTGTCATCATGATCCTCGTGACCCTGATCTTCCTCCTGCTGGCAGCCGGGCTGATCGCCTGGCCACTCGCACACAGCCACCCGCGGGCGGCGCGCTGGCTCTGCGTCGCGGCGCTGGCCGCAGACCTGGTGATGGTACTGGGCGCCTGGGCCGCGGCGCCGTCGACGCCGGCGGGCCGGCTGCTCGAGGCGGGCTGGAGCTGGATTCCCCGTTTCGGGATCCGCTTCGACCTGGCGATGGACGGCGTGAGCCTCGTCCTGGTCGCCCTCACCATGCTGATCGGTCTGGTCGGTGTGGCGGCGTCCTGGACCGAGATCCGCACACGCGTCGGTTTCTTCCATTTCAACTTGATGGTCGTGCTGGCCGGCGTCACCGGCGTCTTCCTGGCCGCGGATCTGTTCCTGTTCTACTTCTTCTGGGAGCTGATGCTCGTGCCCATGTACCTCATGATCGCCATCTGGGGGCACGAGCGGCGCATCCGGGCCGCGGTCCGCTTCTTCATCTTCACGCAGGCGGGCGGTCTCTGCATGCTGGTGGCGATCATCGCCCTGGCGCTGCTGCACCAGGCCCAGACCGGCGTGCTCACCTTCGAGATGGCGGCGCTCGGCGACACGGCGCTGACCGGGCGGACGGCGATGTGGCTCCTGGCCGGGTTCTCGGCCGCCTTCCTGGTCAAGCTGCCGGCCTTCCCGCTGCACACCTGGTTGCCGGACGCACACACCGAAGCACCGACCGCCGGCAGCGTCGTGCTGGCCGGCCTGATGCTCAAGACCGGCGCCTACGGCCTGCTCCGCCTGGTGCTGCCGCTGTTCCCCGATGCCGCGGCGCGCGCGGCACCATTGCTGATGGCGCTCGCGGTCGCGGGCATCCTCTACGGCGCCGTGCTCGCCTTCGCGCAGCGCGATCTCAAGCGGCTGGTTGCCTACACGAGCGTCAGCCACCTCGGCTTCGCACTGCTCGGTCTGTTCGCGGGCACCGCGCTGGCACTCCAGGGCGTCGTGCTGCAGCTCGTATGCCATGGCCTGAGCACCGGCGGCCTGTTCCTCGTGGCGGGCATGCTGCAGGAACGGTTGCACACGCGTGACCTGTCACGGATGGGGGGCTTCTGGGCCCAGATGCCTCGCATGGGTGGAGCCACGCTGGTGCTGGCCATGGCGGCGCTCGGGCTGCCGGGGCTCGGCAACTTCATCGCCGAGTTCCTGATCCTGTTCGGGAGCTACGAGCGGGCGCCGGTGGCCACGACGCTGGCCGCCGCCGGACTGGTCGTCGCCGCGATCTATGCGCTCCGCCTGTTCCAGGAGGTTTTTCACGGCAGCGCCGCGCCGCGCGAGGCGGAGCGGGGGACCGGGGCGGACGGCGCCGGTGGCGCAGCCGTTGGCGGCGGCGGGGAGCCGCGGAGGACGGTCCTCGCCGACCTGTCGGCCCGCGAGGCGATCGTGCTCGCCGTGTTGCTCGTCGCCCTGCTCGTGCTGGGATGGTACCCGCAGCCGCTGATCGACGTGGCCGCGCCGGCGCTCGCCGCGCTGGTCGGGTTGACCGGTCCCATCGCTGGAGTCCCCGGATCATGAGTCACGCCGATCTCGTCGCGCTCTCGCCAGTGGCCGTGCTCGGCCTGACGGTCGTTGCCAGCCTGCTCATCACCGCGTGGCGGCGGGGCACCGGCGTCGTACCCCTCCTGTCGCTGGGCGGACTGGCGGCTGCCGGAGTGCTGCTGGCGGTCGTCGTCGCACGCGGCGATCGAGCGGTGACGGGGTTGCTCGCCGTCGACGGACTGGCCCTGCTCTACGGTGGCCTGATCCTCGCGGCGACCGTCGCGGTGGCACTGCTCGCCCACCGGTGGCTCGAGCTGCCGGCCGCCGGGCGCGGCGGTCGCGATGCCAGGAACCGGCGTGAGGAGTTCTACATGCTGCTGGTGCTGGCGGCGCTCGGAGCGCTGGTGCTGACGCAGGCCACCCACTTCGCTTCGCTGCTGCTCGGCCTGGAGCTCCTGAGCGTGGCGCTGTACGCGCTCATCGCCTTCCCGGTGACGGTATCGCGCTCGGTCGAGGCGGGCGTCAAGTACCTGATACCGGCGGGCACGGCGTCGGCCATGCTGCTCCTGGGGATGGCGCTGGTCTACGCGGGGCTCGGCAGCCTCGAGCTCGGCGACCTGGCGGATGCCGTGAGGAGAGGGGTGCTCGCGGCACCGGCGGCCGCCGACGGTGCGATGGCCGGACACGGAGCGGGGCTCGCCCGGGGATGGGTGAGCGGAGGTCTGGCGCTCATGGTGGCGGCCTTCGCCTTCAAGCTCGCACTGGCGCCGTTCCATATGTGGGCGCCCGATGTCTACCAGGGGGCGCCGGCGCCGGTGAGCGCGTTCATCGCCACGGCGTCGAAGGGAGCGGTCTTCGCGGTGCTCTTGCGGATCGTCCTCGCGATCGGCGACGGAGGCGCGAGCGGGGAGGGCCTGCCCGGAGGGCTGGTCCTCGTGCTCGGACTCCTGGCCGCGGCGTCGATGGTCACCGGCAACCTCCTGGCGCTCGAGCAGCGCAACCTGAAACGGTTGCTCGCCGCCTCGTCGATCGCGCACCTCGGCTACCTGCTCGTGGCGCTGCTTGCCGGTGCGGGGGCGGGGGCGCGCGCTGCCACCTTCTACCTGGCGGCCTACTTCCCGACCATGATCGCCGCCTTCGGCGTCCTCACCGTGCTCGGCGGGCGCGGACGCGAGGCCGAGTCGATCGAGGCGGTCCGCGGGCTGTTCTGGCGGCGTCCCTGGCTCTCGGCCATCTTGACCTGCTGTCTCCTGTCCCTGGCGGGCATCCCGCTCACGGCGGGGTTCGTCGCCAAGTTCTTCGTGCTGGCCAGCGGCGTCGGCGCCTCGCTGTGGCTCCTGGCGCTGCTCCTGGTCGCGATGAGCGCCGTGAGCCTCTTCTACTATCTCCGGGTCATCGTGGCGATGCTCGCCGATGTCGACGGTGGCGCCGATGCCGACGCTGCTGCAGGGCGCGCCGACCAGGCGACCGGACGACGGGAGCCCGCACCGCGCCTACGCTGGACGACCGGGCTCGTGCTGACGGTGCTGCCGGTGGTGATCGTCTGGCTCGGAGTCAACCCGGGTACCCTCGAGGAGATGATCGCCACGCTGCTTGCCCGCTAGCAGACCGGCCGGACGACACCCGACCCCGGCCGAGAGCACGCCGGTCCCGTCCAGCCCCGAGCTGCGTCTACCTGTTCGCCGCCGACAGTCCGGTTCCAGTGATCGCGCCGGCGGTGGGCGGTCAGCGGCGGGCGATGATCCAGACGGCGTGGACGATGCCGGGAATGTACCCGAGCAGCGTGAGGAGGATGTTCAGCCAGAACTGCGGGCCGAGACCGACCTGCAGGAAGACGCCGAGGGGCGGCAGGATCACCGCGCACAGGATCCGGACGAGGTCCATGGGGACACCTCCGCGTCCGCGAGCGTTGGCAGGGTGTTCCGGTTCCTCTTGCGGCATGAGATGGTCACCTCTCGCGGTTCGTGCAGTCGTCGCGTCATGCGACGAAGACTGTATCATGCGACGAAGACTGTGTCATGCGACGCAGACAGGGTCGGGGGACCGCCGGACACGCGCTAGCCCTCCGTGTCGGCGGGTCGCGGTTGCCAGTAAGGCGTGACACCGAACGACTCGTGGAGCTGCTTGGCACGCTCGCGGCTCTCGAGCTCGTCATACCCGCCGGCGGGGTCGACGGCGAACCGATCCAGCGAGCCGGTGTGTTTCTCGAGCAGGCCGAACACCTCCGTCGGTGCGTCCTCGGCATGCAGGACGGAAACGGCTCGCCACGGCACCGCTGCCGTCTCCTGCCCGAGCTCCAGAACCCCGCCATGGACGATGACGACGTAGGCCACGGTGCCGGTCTCGGTGTCGATGAGCACGTCCTGGACGTCGCCGACGCGCGTTCCCGCGCTGTCCCGCACGGTCGCACCGAAGAGGTCGCCGATGCGGATCAGCCGGCGCGCGCGCTCGGCGCTGTCCGGGTTGGCGGGTGCCTCGCGGGTGCGGTCGGTCCCCGATCGCCATCGCTCGCCGGGAACGCGGGGCCACGCGTGGCGATCGAACCCGTCGGTCTCCTCCAGGATCGCGACCTCGACGTCGAGCAGCAGCGTGCGCTGGCCCGGCTCGAGGAGATCGCTCCTCAGCTCGAAGGCGGACCACGGAATCGCATGCAGCGCGTCGCCCACGCCCAGGACACCGCCATGCGCCAGGACGGCGTAGGCGAGCGCCCGGCGGCCCGGATCGACCACCATCTCCTCGATCGTGCCGAGCTCGTGGCCAGCCGGGTTCTCGACCGTCGTGCCGATGACCGCACGCGTCGCAAGCAACCAGAGGTCACGCTGCGGTGACGCTTGCGCCCCCGGATCATCCGGCGTGTCGTCGTCGTGTGCGGCGCCACCCGGCGCCGCGCCGTCGCTCGCCGCCTCCGTGCGCATCGCCGGCACGAGCGCCAACGCGAGAACCGCCAGCAAGGTCGCCGCGGCCTCCGTCATCGATTGAATGGTCTTCGTCGTGTGGTCCTCATCATGGGTCGATGTGGGTCGATCCTGGCTTGCGAGCAATCCGCGTGCGGGGAGTGATCGCGCCACCGGACTGCGTCCGGAGCCTCAGCATCATGATTCCTCGTCGCGATAGCTCACGACGCGGCTCCAGACGCTCTGGGTCCCCCAGATCCCGGCGCGCAGGCACTCGAGCTGCACGATCTGGCTGTGGTCGACGAACAGATTGACGTCCGGACCGTAGGTCTTGACGTACCAGGTGAAGACCTCCGGGTCGGCCGCCTCGAACATGACGCGCTCGAGGCCGAGCGCGGTGACGATGCTCGCCACGACGTCGGTTCGCCAGGTGCGCACGTTCTCGGTGATCCCCTCCGACTCGATCATGATCCGCCGGGCGCCGGCATCGAGCAGACGGCGGGCGCGCTCGATCGCCCAGGCAGGGTCGACGGTGCCCTCCGCCTCGAGCATCTCGGTCGCCGTGTCACCGCCGGCACCGAACTGGATCCCGACCTCGGGCTTCGCCTCGAGGCCATGGCGCTGCACGAGCTCCACCAGGCGCAGCCAGTCGTCGGTGGGAATCGAGATGAAGCCGGCCGAGATCTCGACGATGTCGAAGCCCAGGTCGGCGCACTCGCGCACGTAGCGTCGCACCAGGTCGCTGCCTCGCGTGAGCACGTGCTCGATGAAGCCGCCGGTCGACACCGTCACGTCGTGCTCGTGGCAGGTCTCGATCAGCTCCTGCACCGCGCGCCTCGGCATCAGCGTGAACGAGCCGCCCGAGAATTTCAGCGTGTCGACGTAGTCGCCCATCGTGTCGAGGACATCCTGCAGGTAGCGGCGGCCCACCGGGGAGTAGTAGGGGCCGCGGATCTCGGTGACCCCGCGGGTGCGCGGCTTGCCGTCGCGATCGTTGAGGGGAATGAACGGGAAGGCGCGCGCTTCATCGTCGGTCATCATCGCATCTCCTCGAGGGGCTCTCGGCTGTCAGGACGTGATCTCTCCGGTCCTCGTGCCGGGCGGTCCGAGGTGGGCGAGTAGGCCCGCCAGCCGTCCGATCGGTTGCTCCTCGAGCCCGCCGAGGGTCTCGACGAGCTCGCGGCGCAGCCGGCCGTCGAGGACATCTCCCCCCAGCCGGTCGAGCTTGCTGGTCGCTTCCTCGAAGGTCATGGGGCGGGAGTGGAAGCCCTCGTAGTCGTCCCGGCTGCAGGCGATGCTGCGGCCGTCATCGAGCGTGACCGTGACCCGCACCGGCATCACCGACGGGAACCGCTCGCTGAATGACGGGTCGGATCGCACCTGGACGCGCCGCAGCAGGGACTGGACGTCGTCCGCGGCGATCCGGTCGGGTCGGTACTGTGACGGCCCGAGCTCGCCGTCGAGCAGCGCCACCGACACCATGTACTGCAGGCTGTGATCCGCTGCCTCCTTGGTGCCCACCACCGTCTTGTCGCCCTCCTCGCCCCCGCCGATGATGCGATGAGCGACCTCGAAGGTGTCGATCGCGATCCGCTCGATCCGATCGACGGCGTGGTCCGGCCCGAGCTCCGGACGGGCGCGTAGCTCGAGCGCGGCCTCGACGGCCGTCTGGGCATGGATCTCGGCGTTGTGCTTCTTCAGGATGGTGCGGGTGACGCGCTCGAGGTCCTCGCGTGACCAGTCCAGTTCGAAGGGTCCGGAGACGCTCTCCTGGAAGCCCTTGTTGCCCTCGAAGACCTCCAGCGGGCCGGTGATGCCGTGCATGGCCAGGAGCGTCGCGTGCAAGGCGACGAACGCCGTGTGCGGGTAGGCGAGCCCCTTCCAGTGCGACAGCCGGCCGGTGCGGGTGACGCGCAGCGGGTTCTGGGCCGTGCCGCTGATCGCGATGGCGTGCGCGGCGTGCTCCGCATCCAGACCGAGCGCCCGTGCCGCCCCGGCCGCCGCCGCGTAGGCGCCCTGCGTGGCGTGATCGAAGCCGCGCGCGCGGACCGGTGCCTCGTCACTGAGACGGCACTGGACCTGGTACGCCACCGCCAGCGCGGCGAGCAGGTCGCTGCCGCTCGCGCCTGCGAGCTCCGCCGCCGCCAGGACCGGCGCCAGGTTGTCGCTCGGATGGCAGGTCTCGCGGGGCGCGAGGTAGGCATCGTTGAAGTCGAGATAGCGGACCAGCAGGCCGTTGTGGAGCGCTGCGCGCTCGGGGCTCGCACGACCACCGCCGATCAGCGTGCAGGCGCCGCGGCCGTCTCCGCCCGCGAGCCGCTCGAGGTGCACGCGCAGGGCGCTCACCGGACCGGGCACGGCCCGGTCCTCCCTCGCCGCGCCGATCGCGCACGCGATGGCATCCAGCACGCGGACCTTGAGCTGGTTGACGGCCGCCGGGCTCAGCTGGCCGACGCTCGCGCGCACGGCGAAGTCGGCCAGTCGTTCGACCTGGGTCATCCTCGAGGGTGGTGCAAGGTTCCTGCCGAGGGTCCGTGCCGCGACCCGGGTACGACCGGAGGCGGGTCGGTGCCGGGGCTGCCCTGCGGGCGACCGCTCTGCGAAGGGCGGGGTGCAGGTTGGCTCGCGTGCAGGGTGGCTGGCGTGCGCGGTGGCTGGCGTGCAGGGCGGCTCGCGTGCAGGGTGGTTGGCGTGCGCGGTGGCTGGCGTGCGCGGTGGCTGGCGTGCAGGTGGCCTGCAAGCGGCGTAGCCTCCCGGCGCATGGCCTCCCGACGGCCGGCCGTGCGGACGACCGGGAGCTGCGGGACGCCGGCGCCTCCCGCACTGGCTTGTAGATCCCGCGCTCGCTTGCAAAGCGTGCAAGCAGGTGGGAAGCGAACGATCGGCGGCGTCCCCCGCCGCCCGGGCGCCGGCTGGCGGCCCGGCATGTGCCGGCGGCACGTCTCCCCATGGCACCCCGCTTGCAACCCCTCACAGCACGACGCGTGGTGCAGCACCGCCTCCGTCGCCTCACCCAGACCCGGAGCATGCCGTCATGACGACGTCGCAGGAATTGCCTCCCGACCGTCGGCAGCCCATCGCGGGGCCGCCGCTCCGCCGCCGTCATGGTCGCCGGACGGGCCACCGGGCGTGGACCGGCCTGGCGGTGCTCATCGCGATCACTGCCGGCATCGCCGTCTGCGTGCTGCGCGTTCCACGCATCGGCGCGCAGGAGGTCACCCACGCCGCGCCGCCGGACGCCATCGATCACCGCGTCAGTGCCGCCGTCGAGGACCGCCTCGCGGCGGACGCTGCCGTGCCGCAGCACCGGGTCGAGGTCACGACCC
Organism: Candidatus Eiseniibacteriota bacterium; assembly: GCA_050115055.1. Lineage (GTDB taxonomy): Bacteria > Eisenbacteria > RBG-16-71-46 > CAVPCR01 > CBDCWB01 > JASFRE01. The sequence goes on from JASFRE010000004.1 coordinate 17,765, forward strand.
GGCGCGGCGTCGTCACCCTGACCGGTGTCGTCGAAAACCTCCTGGCGCGCGACCGGGCGCGGCGTCTGGCCGAGACGGTGCGCGGCGTCCGCGCCGTCATCGATCGCATCGAGGTCGAGCCAGAGTGGGTCCGGGGAGACGTGGCGATCCGCACCGACGTCGAGGAGGCGCTGGCGGTCGACCCGGCGACGCGTCGCTATGACGTGATCGTGGCCGTGCAGGGCGGCGAGGCGACGCTGCGCGGTACTGTCGCCTCCGGGCTCGAGAAGCGTCTCGCGGGTCGGGTCGCGAGCGGTGTGCGCGGGGTGCGCGAGCTGTCCAACCGGCTCCGCGTGCAGCCGTCCGGTCAACGCGACGATGCGGAGATCCAGACCGAGATCAGCGAGGCACTGCGCTGGGACGCGCTGATCGCGACGCCGGACTCGATCGACGTCGACGTCGACGCCGGTGAGGTGACGCTGCGCGGCACCGTGACCAGCGTCATGGCGCGGCAGCGCGCGATCGGCAAGGCGTGGACGCCCGGCGTGACCGCCGTCGACGCCTCCGCGCTGCAGGTGGCGGGGCTGGGGAGCGCTTCCGGGCCCCGGTCGCGCGCGGCGGGCGCGCCGCCGCCGGAGCATCCCGGACCGCGGCACCCCGGATCCACACGATCGCCGCACTCACCGCGGCGGCAAGGCCTCGACCGTCTCGGCGATACCGAGATCGGTGCGGCGGTGCAGACGGCCCTGTGGCTCGACCCGCGGCTCATCGCGTCGCGCGTCGTCGTCAATGTCCAAGACGGGGTCGCCACGCTGCGCGGCGATGTCGACAACCTGCGTGCGCAGCGCGTCGCTGCGGTCGATGCAAGCAACACCCGCGGCGTACGGAGCGTGGTGAACCGCCTCCGCGTGCGCCCGGACGAGCCGCTTGCCGACGGGGCGATCGAGGAGGCGGTGCGGCGGGCTCTGGCGCGCGACCCGTTCGTCAGCGATGCGGACATTCGGGTTCGGGTGATCGCCGGCACCGTGCGTCTGGGCGGGGAGGTCGGCACCTACTTCGAGAAGACGCGTGCCGCGGAGGCCGTGGGGCGGGTCGACGGCGTGCGCGGTCTGCGCAATAACTTGGTCTACGAGCGCCTGCACACACCGCCGGTCTTCGACCCGTACGTCGACGAGACCTACCGGCGTGACAGGGCGGAGCGGCTGCCGCGCAAGACCCTGCATGGGGTGGGGGCGGTACGATCCGACCCCGAGATCGAAGAGGTCATCAAGAGCCGTATCTCGTCCAGCGCGCTGCTCGACATCGGCGACATTCAGGTGACGGTCGCGCACGGCGTGGCGCGCCTGGTCGGCACGGTCGACAGCCCCGCCGCGCGCGAGGCGGCCATCCGGAGCGCCTTCGAGGGCGGGGCGCGATGGGTCGATAACGACCTGCTCGTCGAGCCGGTCCGCCCCTCGAGGCTGCCGCCCCGCTGAGGGGCGGCGGCCGGGGACGTGGCCGCCGGCGTGCGGCGCGTCGTCCAGGCGTGCTGACGCCCTAGCGCGCCCCGTCGTCGTCCTGCCCGATCGCCTCGAAGACGCTCGCCACGAGCTCCGACAGCGTCGGATGGATGTGGATCGCTTCACGGAGGGCACCGGCCGTGCCGTCGCCTGCGTTCATGGCGACCACGACCTCGTGGACCAGCTCCGCGGCATGCGGACCGACGACATGGAAGCCGAGGATGCGGTCGGTCGACTCCTCGACGATCAGCTTGGCCAGCCCCGGCGGCGACCCCGCGATCCTGCCACGGGCGACCGAGTCGTACGGCTTTCTTGCCACGCGATGGGCGATCCCGCGCTGGCGGCAATCCTCCTCGCGCAACCCGACCGCCGCGATCTCGGGGTCGCTGAACACGGCGTGCGGGTTGGCGCGGTAGGAGACCGCGAGATCGGCACCCTGCGCGTTGCGATAGGCGATCCCGCCCTCGTAGCTCGATGTGTGCTTGAACATTGCGCGACCGATGACGTCGCCGTAGGCGTAGATACCCGCCCGCGTCGTACGCAGGTGGTCATCGACGCGGATCCAGCCGTCACCGTCCAGCTCGACGCCGGTGGTGTCGAGACCGAGCCCGTCCGTGTTGGGGCGGCGACCGGTGGCGACGAGCACGCGGTCGGCGAACAGTTGTCGCTCGTCGCCGTTCGGGTCGCGGACGACGAGCCCACTGGCGTCGCCGTCGCGCAGGGCGCGGACCGCCTGGTGATGGCGGAGGAGCGTCACCCGGGACTGGAAGTGCTCCGTGAAGACCTCGCGGATCTCGTGATCCTCGCGCGTCAGGCAGTCGCCCCGGTCGATCATCGTCACCCAGGTGCCGATCGACGAGAAGAAGTGGCCGAGCTCGACCCCGATGTAGCCACCGCCGAGGATGATGAGCGTCGCCGGCTGCGCCGTCGCCTCCAGCACCTCCTCGTTGGTCCAGGGCTCGATGGCATCGAGCCCGTCGATCGGCGGCCTCGCGGGACGTGCTCCGCTGGTGATGAAGACCACATCACCACGCAGACGGTCGCCGCTCGCGAGCTCGAGGACCCGGTCGTCGATGAAGCGAGCCCGCTCGTAGAAGGGCTGGAAGGACGACTCGACCCAGTCGCGTGTGGCGGCCGCGTCGCCGGCGCGCCGCTCGCGGATCGTCCGCATGACGGCCCCGAAGTCGGGACGGACCGAGCTCTGGTCCAGGGTGATCCCGAATTGACCCGCCGTGCGCACGGTTCGCATCACCTCGGCGACCTGGATCAATCCCTTGGTGGGAATGCACCCGCGGTTGACGCAGGTCCCACCGAGGGCGTCGGGGCGCGCCTCGACGACCGCGACACGCTTGCCATCCTCGCCGGCATGGTATGCCGCCGTCAGTCCCGACCCAGCTCCGAGCACGACGACATCGAAATGATGCTCAGCCATCGTGGCGACTCCTTTCGCCGGGCGACCACGCGGCGCCGGCCGCGCGCTGGTCATCGCAAGAAGAGTGCCGCGTCTCAGCCGGACCGCGGGCCGGCGCGGTGGCTCGCGGGCCTCGAACGTGGCAGGAACCTTGCATCAGCACTCCGAGTCGCCTCGGGTCGCGAATCGTCGGGGCCCTGCGGCAGGAGGGAGCTGGAACTCATGATCAGGATTCCGGTCGCAGGCAGGATGTCGATCATCACGTTCGCCGTCGCCTCGGTCGCATGGCTGGGCGGCTGCCAGTCCATGGAGCAGCAGGGCGACGATGCCCGCGCTGCCGGCGGGTCGGACGCGGACACTCAGTCCAGCGCCGCCGGGGCACTGGCCGCGGTCTCGTCCGCCGTCTGCGTCATCCATCCGGTCGCGGACTCCGGCGTCAAGGGCGAGGTCCACTTCGAGCAGGACGGCGACCAGGTGCGGATCGTGGCCGACCTCGACGGGCTCGAGCCCGGGCAGAAGCACGGGATCCACATCCACGAGTATGGCGACTGTTCGGCCGCGGATGGCACCAGTGCCGGCGGTCACTACAATCCGGAGGGCTACCCCCACGCCCTGCCGCCGACCGCCCGGCGGCATGCCGGCGACCTGGGCAACATCGAGGCGGACGCAAGCGGTCACGGCCACCTCGAGATCACCGTCAGCAACGTGACGATCGCCGGCCCGAAGCACCCGATCCTCGGCCGTGCGATCATCGTCCACGCCAGGCCCGATGATGGTGGCCAGCCGACCGGCAATGCCGGTGCACGGATCGGCTGCGGGTCGATCGGCATCGACTCGGGTGGATCGCGGTCGTGAGCGGCAAGACTCGCAAGCTCCTCGTGGCGCTGGACGACGCAGAATCGTCGAGCCGCGTGATCGAGCACGTGGCGGGACAGATCGCGGCCTGCCCCGACGCCGAGATCACGCTCTTGCACGTCGACGAGGTGCCCCCCGCGCTCGCCGAGCACGGCGGTGCCGAGAGCCCCGAGGAGGAGCACGAGAAGCAACAGCGGCAGGACGCCGATCGCCAGGCCTGGCGCCGCGAGACGGCTGCCCGGCTCGACCGCGAGCTCTTCGGGCCGGCTCGCGAGCGGCTCCGGCGGGCCGCCGGCGGTGACCGCGCCGCCGTGAATGTGAAGCTGGTCACGGAGTCGGAGACCGATGCGGCACGCACGATCGTCGACGAGGCGCGGGGGGGTGGCTACGATATCGTGGTGCTCGGGCGGACCGGCAAGTCCGAGCTCCGCGAACGGCTGCTCGGCAGCACCACCTCGTCGGTGCTGGACCATCTCGAGTGCTGCACACTGTGGGTCGTCTGATCCGGGCTGGTCCCGCGCCGCACCGGATCAGGCGCCGAACTTGCCGAGCCGGCCGGCGTTGGCGAGCGCGATCGGCAGCAGCTCCGAGGCCGGCAGCCGCGCCCCGAGCCCGCCCGTCATGCAGCTGCGTTCATCGAAGCGGTCGACGCGATCTGCCCTGCAGTGCTCCGACCAGAGCATCACCGGCACCGGGTGCCAGCTGTGCCGGCCCATGGCCGCCGGTGTCGAGTGATCGCCGGTCACCAGGAGCACGTCCGGTCCGAGTGCGAGCAGCTCCGGGAGCAGCGCGTCGACCTCGCCGATGACACGCGCCTTGCGCTCGAAGTCGCCGTCCTCGCCGGCGCTGTCGGTCGGCTTGACGTGAACGAAGAAGAAGTCGTGGTCATCCCACCTCCGGCGCAGCGCATCGAGCTCGGCGGCAAGCGACTTGCCGGCGTTGATGGCTTCCATGCCGACCAGTCGGGCGACGCCCCGGTACATCGGGTACGCGGCGATGGCGAGCGAGCGCAGGCCGAAGAGGTCCGGCAGGGTGGGCCAGTCGGGTCGCTGCGCGAAGCCCCTGAGAAGAACCATGTTCGCGGTCTCGCGATCGCCGAGACGCTTGCGGGCGCCGCTCACGAAGCGCTCGACGGCGGGACGGGTCCGCTCCTCGGCACGAGGATCCCCGGCCCGCACGGGCCGAGGAGCCACCCCGACCTCCTGCGGGTCGGTGTCCTCGACGCCGGCGCTCAGGCCCTCTCCCCGCAGCACCAGCAGGAAACGGTGTCCCTCGACGGTCTCGACGAAGAGCTCCACCGGACCGATGTCGATGCCGCGCAGCTGTTCGCACAGCTCCTGGTTGAGCTCGGTCGCGATGCGTCCCGCCCGTCGATCGGCGACGCGGCCGTCGGCATCGACGGTGCAGAAGTTGCCGCGCGCCGCGACGTCTCCGGGCTGGAGATCGAAGTCGATGCCGAGCGCCGACAGCACGCCCCGGCCCACCTGATACCGCCAGGGATCGTAGCCGAAGAGCGCCAGATGCCCGGGCCCGCTACCGGGCGTGATCCCCGCGCCCACCGGCACCTGCAGCCCGCACAGGCTGCGCGCCGCCAGGGCGTCCAGGTGGGGCGTCGCCGCGGCCTCGAGTTCGGTCGGCCCGCCGGGCGCGGCGGCCGGCAGGCCGCCGAGACCGTCGAGCACCAGAAGCACCATCTTCGAGTCCGCGGCGCGGGATAGCCTGGCAATCTCCTCGAGCTGCATCGTGGGTCCTGTCCTTCCTTGCTGTCGCTCCGGTCGCCTCGGCCGCGCCATCCGGCTACCAGCCGGGGAGCAGCACGAAGCCGAACTGCCATCCGGCGCCGGGGCGCTGGAACGGATAGGCGGCGTAGAGCTGCCCGACCATGGGACTGTAGAAGGCGAAGCGTCGGCCGTCGGGCGACCACGCGCCGTCGCTGTCGGTGAAGCGCAAGGCGTCGAAGTGCTCGTCGGAGTTGGAGGAGGCGAGCCGGGTGACGATCTTCCCGCGCTCCAGGTCGGCGAGCAGGAGGTCCAGCGTGAAGAGGTCCTGACCGCCGCAGCAGGCGACGTAACGGCCGCCGGGGCTGATCGTCGGCGCCCGTTGCGGGCCCGTCTCCCCGTCGAGCCAGGAGCGGCTGAACCGGAGAACGGCACAGACGATGCCGAGCGCGACCGCGAGAAGCGTGCCGTGGTGGCGCGGGTCACGCGGCGGATGCTGTCGGATCGCTCGTCGCTCCATGACAGGTCGGCCGTGGTGAGAGGAGCAGGGTGGTGATCCGCGCGCGCGCCTCCTTCCCATGCAGCTCGCCCAGCACGTAGGCGGCGCAGAGCAGGCAGGCGCGCACGGCGATGGTGACGTCGTCGCGCGAGACGTCGCGGAGGCAGCCGTCGCCGGCCGCGTCGACCACCGCCTCGATGGCGGCGGTCACTGCCGACTCGAGATCCGCCCCGAGCTCGAGGGTCGTGTCCAGGACGCCACCGATCACCAGCTGTACCGCATCGGGCAGCGTTCCTGCGTGGCCGGCCGCTCCGCACCTGTCGACGACGCGGACCGCCACGGCGACGAGGGCGGCCGTCGCCGCGCCGGTCGCTTCACCGCGTCGCGTCGCCCGCCGCATTGCCTCCCGCGTGGCGCCGACGATGCGGCAGCCGCGCTGTGGCGCGTCGAGGCGGCGCTCGAGAATGCGCGCCAGGTTGCGCTCGAAGCGCTCCGCTTCCTCGACGTGGCCGGCCTGCTGCAGCGGCTCGTGGGTTCGTGCCGACCCCGCAGGCGCACCTGCTGCATCCGGCCCGTTCCCCGGTCTCGAACCTGCATGTGCCGTCGTGGACATGGGTACTGCTCCCGTGGTCGTGATGGTGGTTCGGCGCGGTCCAGGCCCCCTCATCACACCATCCACGCGTGACGGACCGCACCGGTCACGGACGACTCCGGGGAGCAAGCCGGAGCAACGCGTGTGCCAGGTGGCATCGGTCGATCGCGCGCCGGCGCGAGGACACCGCTGCCACGGGGAGTGCTGCTCGATGCGGCGCGGGTCGTGAAAGCGGTCGGGAGGCCGCAGCCGGTCCTTGCAGGAACGGGTGGCAGGTCGTGCTGCCGTTGTAGCTTTGGGAGTCGGCGAGACCAGGCGCGGTCAACGCAGGGACTCCAGGTAGGCGACCACCGCCCGGGCGTCCGACTCGCTCATGCGGAAGGGGGGCATGGGTGCGCGCGGCAGGGTCCCGTCCGGCCGGGTTCCCTCGGTGAGTAGCGTCACGAGTTCCTGGCGACTGTAGCCAGCCGGCAAACCGGCGATCCGGGGTGGCGTGAAGGCCCACGGCCGGTGAATCAGCTCCGGGCGGACCGGCGCGACGGGGATGAAGCCGCCCTCGAGCAGTTTCATCGATAGCAGACGCCCGTCATCGTCACGGGGGCTGTGACACTCGACACAGAGCGCCACATGGTGGACGAGGTAGCGGCCGTGCGCGATGGCGGTCGAGTCCGCCGCCGCCGTCACGCCCTGGTGTTTCGACGGTTCGTCCTGCCGCGCGGGCAAGACGACGCGCGTCGTCGTCGCGATCGCCAGGGCGATCAGCAGGATCACCATCCACGGGCGCTGTAAGTGGCCGCCTCGGCGCCGCGGTTCTTCGAGTTGGGGTCCCATGCGCTACCTCGCTCTCCGTGCCTTGCCCTGGTCATGCGTGGCCGCTGCGCTGCGCGTCCCGCCGCTGCGGGCGCCCGGCCGGGCCGTTGCCTCCACCCGCCGGGATAAAGTCAGCAAAGCAGGTGCCAGCATGGCGGCGAGGCCACCCGCCATCGCACGCCCGTCCGGCATCGCGTCGCCCCTGGCATGTCGCTTGCTCGATCCAGGTCATCGAGCGCGTCGCCACCGCGCGTTGAGCGCGCGTTGAGCCGCCGGGCGTCATGCAGCCCGGCCAGACGCGACCGGGCCACACGCCATGCGCGCCCACACGACTGGGGTTCAGGAGTTCGCACGGGGACACCGATCGGCACACCAGGACTCGTGCAGGATCTACATCGTGGCCCCGTCAGGCGGCGCCTGACGCCGCGTGCCCCCCGCCACGGCGATGAAATCTCGACACGGTCGGGAAGGGAGTGCAGGACATCATGAAGGTCAGGGAGATCATGACGGCGGACTGCCGTTTCGCGACGCCTGACACGAAGCTCCGTCAGATCGCGCAGGAAATGAAGAGCGTCAGCATCGGTTTCGTGCCCGTCCTGGAGGGGGGGAAACTGATCGGCCTGCTCACCGATCGCGACGTCGTCACGCGCGTCGTCGCCGATGCCAAGGACCCCGATGCGACCGAGGTCCGCGAGGTGATGACCCCGAAGACCTGGACGATCCGCGAGGACCAGGAGGTCGAGGAGGCGGCGAAGCTCATGCGCGACAAGAAGGTCCGCCGGCTGGTCGTCCTCAGCCGCAACGGCGAGCTGGCCGGTGTGCTGACACTGGGGGATCTCGCGGTGGACGGACCGGTGGAGGTCGCCGCGGAGGCGCTGCAGGCTGTCAGCGAGCCGGCACGCCCGGCGCGCTGATCGCTGATCCAGGCTTGCGGCCACCGGGAGACCACCATGCCGAGAGAGCAGATCGACCTCTCCTGCCACATCGAGTACGTGTCGATCCTCGACGAGGACGGCAACCTCGATCAGGAGCTGGACCCGGGGATCGAGGACGAACGCCTGCTCGAGTGGCATCGCACGATGCTCCGGGCGCGCCGCTTCGACGAGCGTCAGCTCCGGCTGCAGCGCCAGGGGCGCGTCGGCACCTTTGCGCCCGTGAAGGGCCAGGAGGCGTCGCAGGTCGGCGTCGTGAGCGCCATGCGTGACGACGACTGGCTGGTGCCGTCGTTCCGGGAGAGCGCCGCCGCCATTGCGCGCGGGGCGTCGCTGCCGGGGCTCCTCCTGTACACCGCCGGGTACAACGAGGGCGGTCGGGTCCCGGAGGACGGCCGGGACCTGCCGATCGCCGTTCCGGTGGCGAGTCAGCTCCCCCATGCGGTGGGGCTGGCCTACGGGGCGAAGTACCGGGACTCCGACGAGGTCGTGGTCACCTTCTTCGGAGACGGCGCGACCTCGGAGGGCGACTTCCACGAGTCGCTCAACTTCGCGAAGGTGTTCAACGTGCCGGCGATCTTCGTCTGCCAGAACAACCAGTGGGCGATCTCCATCCCGCGCGCCGAGCAGACGAAGTCAAAGACCCTGGCGCAGAAGGCGGTCGGCTACGGCATGCCCGGCGTGCAGGTCGACGGCAACGACGTGATCGCCGTCCATGCCGTCGCGTCGGAAGCGATCCGGCGCGCCCGCCAGGGCGACGGCCCGAGCATGATCGAATGCGTCACCTACCGGCTGGAAGTCCACACCACCGCCGATGATCCGCGGCGATACCGGGACGAGGAGGAGGTCGACGCGTGGGAGCGACGCGGGCCACTGCGCCGGCTGCAGCTGCATCTCAAGGGGCGCGATCTCCTGGCCGACGACGAGCTCGAGGAACTCGAGCAGGAGATCGAGCAGGAGCTCGATGACGCCTGGGAGAAGACACGCGAGCAGATGAAGGCGATGGACGACCCGCTCGAGATGTTCGAGC
>JASFRE010000005.1:0-25875 GCA_050115055.1 Candidatus Eiseniibacteriota bacterium
CATCAGCATCATCGGCGGCTTCGTCTACCGGGGTAGCTGCTCCGACAGTCTCTACGGGCACTACGTCTTTGGTGACTTCGGCGCCGAGTTCTCGTCGCCCAGCGGACGGCTTTACTACCTGATCGAGCCGGAGCCGGGCGACTACCAGATCCGCGAGTTCCCGATCGGCTCGCCGCAGCGCCCCTACGGCCTGTTCCTGAAGGGTTTCGGCGAGGGCGAGGACGGCACGATCTACGTCTGCGGCTCGGAGACGCTGGCGCCGACCGGCACCACCGGTGTGGTCGAGCGCCTGGTGCCCGAGGATTGCGGCTCGGTGCCCGTCGAGCTGTCGCATCTCGCCGTCGAGCGGCGGAACGCGACGGCGGTCGTCAGCTGGCGCGTGGCGCATGCCACCGATCACGCCGGCTTCCACGTCTATCGCGAGGAGCCGGGCGGCCAGCGTCAGCGACTGACCGCGGAGCTGCTCCGCGGGCGGACGCGCTACGAGTACGTCGACCAGACCGCGCCGGCGACCGGTGCCGACTACTGGCTGGCCGAGATCAGCCTGGCCGGCGAGACCTCCTGGCACGGGCCGGTGACGCTCGGTGCCGCGTCGGGTCGGGCGGTGGGCGCGGTGCCGGCGCTCGCCATGAGCCCGGTGCAACCCAATCCCTTCCGCGCGTCGACGACCATCCAGTACGCGCTGCCGGCCGTGTCGGACGTGCAGATCGTGGTCTACGACGCGCAGGGTCGCCGGCTCCGGACGCTGATCGACGCCGCCCAGGCAGCCGGGCCGCACGCCGCCACCTGGGACGGGCGTGCCGACGGTGGCGCCCTGGCCCCCGCCGGCATCTATCTCGTGCGCCTCGAGGCCGCGGGGCAGGTGCGCACGCAGAAGTTCGTGCTGACGCGCTGAGTGTGCCGCAGGACGCGCTGGCTCGCTCCGCGGGCCGGACACGCCGCACGGTCACGCGGCGCGGGCACGATCACATGACTTGGGCCACGGCGCGAGGTGCGGCCGGGCTCACCCGATTCGATCGCGGTGAGCCCGCGCCGTTCCTCCGGCGTGGAGACGATGGGCCGCGAGAGACCATCCGGGGAGACACCCATGCAGCCGATCGCTTCGATGCCGTCATCGATGATTCCATCATTGCCGTCTCGCTCACGGACGGTTCCGTCAGCGCCGCGCAGCGTCCTGGCATTCCTGGCCCTGACGGCGATCGCCATGACACCGGCGTTCTCGCGCGACGCCATGGCGTTCAGCACCGGGCCGCCCGACGGCCTGGCCGGCGAGCCGCCGAACAACCAGACCTGCGTCGTCTGTCACGGTGATTTCCCGCTCAACTCGGGCGACGGGATGCTCGAGCTGCTGGACGTGCCGACGAACCTGACGCCGGGCGAGACCTATAGCCTGATGGTCCGCCTCGACGATCCCGGCCAGTCGCGCTGGGGCTTCGAGCTCACGGTCCTGAACGACCAGGATGAGGCGAGCGGCAGCCTCGTCGTCACCGATCCGGCCAGTACCCAGCTCAGCGACAACCCCGCCCCGGCGCCCGACTACCTGAAGCACACGAGCGCCGGCACCGCACCCGGCACGTCGGGGCCGCGCGCGTGGGTGTTCGACTGGACCGCCGGAGCCGACACCGAGGTGACGTTCTACGTGGCCGGCAACGCCGCCAACAACAGCGGCGACCCGTTCGGCGACTACATCTACGCGATCCAGGCGTCGGCGGGCGGCGCGACGTCGGTCGTCAGCGGGCGGGGGCCGGCGCTCAGGTCCGGCGTGCGGCTCGACCAGAATCACCCGAACCCGTTCAATCCGGCGACGTCGATCGGCTTCTCGCTCGAGTCCGGCGCCCAGGTGTCGCTCAGGATCCTGGACGCGGGCGGTCGCATCGTGCGTGAGCTGCTCGACGGGCGCCAGGCGGCCGGCGTGTACTCCGTGACCTGGGACGGCCGCGACGATGCCGGCCAGCGGGTCGCGTCGGGCGTCTACTTCTATCGCCTGATCGCCGGCGAGCAGGCGTCGACGCGCAAGATGACGTTGCTCCAGTGAACGGCCCGGAGTGCGGGGGGCACGGCGCATGCCGCCCCCCCCGGCAGGTGGGCGTCCGCTCGGCGTTGCGCGTCTCGGCGTTGCGCGTCGGGTCAGGTCCTAGTCGACCGGGGATTCGCGGTTCGGCTCCTCGCTGGCGTTCTTCCGGGCCGACGCCGGCTTCGTGGCGGCGCCGGCGCGTGCCGCGCGCGCCGTGACCAGCGCCGCGCAGCGCTCGAGGTTCGCCATCGCGCGCATGGATCCGGAATCGAGCTCGACCGCGCGCGCATAGGCGGCATGCGCCTCCTCGAGTCGGCCGTTGCGCTCGTACGCGACACCGAGGTTGTTGTGCATGTAGGACACCTCGTCGTCGAGGGCGATTGCCTTCTCGATCGGCGCCAGCGCCTTGGACGGATGGTCGCAGAGCAGGTAGGCGTAGCCGAGGTTGTTCCAGGCGTAGGCGTTCTCCGGATCCGCCTGGGTCGCCGCCTCGAAGGCCGGCGCCGCGGCCGCACAGTCACCCAGCTCGAGATAGGCGCGACCGAGCGTGTTCCAGGCCAGCCCCGGATTGCCCGGTTCCATCTCGACGGCACGCTGCGCCATGCTGCGGGCCTGCTCGGCCTGGTCATTGTCGAGCGCCTGTCGCGCCCGCGCGACGAGGACGTCGGCGTTCTGCGGGCTCGCGTTCTGCGGGGTCGCGTTCTGCGTGCTCGTGTTCTGCGGGGTCGCGCTGGTCCCGTTCTCGGTTCCGTCCCCGGGTGTCGACGCCTGCGCGGCGGCGTGATGCGTCCAGCTTCCGGCGGCGACCAGGATGACGAGGAGCGCCAGCAGCGGCGCCGGGCACACGCGCACAGGATGTGCGAAACGGGCAATCATGGGTTCTGCCTCCCAGCGGGGTGAACGACCGTCGCCACCGGTGGCCTGGCGGCGTCGATGGAGGGTCGGCACACCCAGTCCTCCGCGTCGCTCGACGCGCGGTCCGGGTCGCACCGGCGGCGGCTGCCCCATCAACTCGCATGCCATGATCCGGCAGTCCTGATCCATCCCGTTCGGTGACATGGGAATGCCCTGGCCCGGGGGCGGTCGGCCGCGGAGCCGGTCGGTGCCCCGGGGTGGCACATTGTGCACGGTCCGACGCGCCTCGTGCATGGTCCGGCGCGCCTGGCGCGGTCTCTCACCGGTTCGAATGACGGCGTCGTTGAGCGCGCGCCGGCCGGCCCGCGTTCCGGAGCGGGCGCCAGCGCTCGGTCCCGGGGCGGCTAGCGGTACGTCGCCTTCACCTGCCCCCAGGTGGTCGGCTCGACGGCGATCGGCCCGCAACCCTGGTCGAAGGCACCGACCAGGCCGCAGGCCGCCGGCGAGGCGCCGGGCAGGCAGGGCGAGGCGCCGTCCAGCGTGTAGTCGCCCATCTCCGGCAGACAGAACAGCGGATCGGCTGCGAAGTTGTAGACCTGATCGCAGCTTCCATGGAGCTGATCGTCGGTGTTCGACCAGATGTCGTTGCAGCGGATCGTGGACGGACCGTTGCAGTAGATACCGCCTCCGTCGTCGGCGTGGTTCAGGACGATGACGTTGTGCTCGATCCAGCCGCCCGTGCAGAGGATGCCGCCGCCGCCGCTGTACGCGTGCGGGCTCTCGTTGCCGGCGATCGTGTTGTTGCGAACGAGGACCTCGGTCCCGGTCCAGATGCCGCAGCCGTTGGATCCGACGTTGTCGACGATGAGATTCCACTCGATCGTCGTCTCGGGGTGACACTGCGGGTCGATGTAGATGCCACCACCGCCACCGCCGTACTCGATCTGTTGGTTGGCCGTGACGATGTTGTCGCGCAGCACGACGTTCGCCCCGAAGCAGGCGATGCCGCCGCCCAGCCAGGGAGCGTAACCGCCGCGGATGGTGAAGCCCTCGAGAACGAAGCGGCTCGTATTGGGCACGAAGTGCGCGACGTGGTCGCGGCCCTGTCCGTCGATGATCGTCACCGACGGACCGGCCTCGCTCACGACGGTGATCGAGGGGCGGTTCTCGCTGAAGTAGAGGTTCTCGTAGTAGGTGCCTGGCGCGACCAGGACGACATCGTCCGGGCCGGCGAGATAGATGGCCTGCTGGATGGTCAGGGCATCACCGGGCACGTGAATGGTCGCTGCATCGGCACGCGGCACGGGCGTCAGGACGGTCGCGACCAGCAGCAGGAGCGGTGAGAGGCACGGCGGCGCCTGCTGACGCCGGGGTGCCGGCCGGTTCACGGGATCCATGGAGAGACCCTCCCTCCCCGGCTGCACCCGGTGGGGGGCGGAGCAGCACGGGGACGAGATCACGACGTGGGACGGGTGAGCTCGGGGCAGCTCACGGCAAGTGCGGTGGGACGCCGGTGCCGAGGATTCGATGGGACCTCCTCGCGACTCAAAGCACCCTGCGGACATGTCGGTGGTGCAGTGTGGGGCTCGCGCCTCACGTTGCCTACAATGGTAGCAGCATTAGGCATGCTGGCAACGTCGCGACCCGTTTGGTGAGCTGCAATCCGCGTTGTAGATGTCAGGGGTCGCCGGGCAGATCTCCTTGCTGTCTGCTCTCCGCTTACGGGTCCCGCTGACTGCTCACTCTCGCAGTGACACCGACCATGAGTCGTCGGAGGTGAATTGCCTGACCCGTGCAATGGCCTGGAAGCGACACGATGAGCTGTCGCGGGTGATTCACTCCCGCATCGCATCGACGATCCGGTCGAGTTGCTCCAGAATCCGCTCGTTGCTCATCATGCCAACATGGTTGGAAACGGGCAGAAACTCGATCGACTCTTCCGAGAAGCCTGGACCGAGCACGGCCGCATCGTCCAGGTGCATCATGCGAATCTCGCCCAGGATTCGCCGATTCTCGGCACTGTCGTGGAATACGCACCGGACCGTGCCGGCACGCGCGATCGCATCTCTCAGGAATCCGACGAAAGGCGAATCCGCGCCGCAATGCACATCCTCATAGTCGTCGGACAGGTTCTTCCCCTGATGAATGAGCGGGGTGAAATCCTCCTGGACCTTCTCGACACACTCGATCATGTGCTGGTGAAGGACGAGCCATTCCTCGACCGTCTGGCAGGAGCCGCTGATCGTGTTTAGACCCTTCATCACGTCACCCGCGGATGAAGCGTCCAGATTGGCGAACAGTCGGGTGACGAAGCAGTCGCTCTCCTGCAGGTCGGCATCGAAGGCTAGAACGCCGTCGAACAACCCGCCCGTCTGGTCCCCGGCCGCGCAGCGCAGCGCCATGATGCTCCCACAGGAAAAGCCCGAGATGATGACCTTGTCGGGATTCAGGGTCGAGCGCAGGTGCTGGGTCAATTCGCGAACCAGGGCGAGCTGGTTCTCGAGCGACACGATCGGTCGGGTCCGGACGCCGGGCTCCATGCCCACTGGAGTGACGATCACCATGCGGTGGTGCGATGCGCCGATCAGTTCCCTCCACTGGCTCGTTGTGTGATCTCCACCGATGGAGGGGAGCCACACGATCAACACCTCGGAGTCGCGGTTGTTGTCGGCGAACTGCATCTTCCATCCTGGAAGCAAGGCGTCGAAGTCCGCACGATCGAGCTTTCGACACATGTCGTCGCTGATCCGCAGACTTCGGTCCGATATCTCCACGGTACGGGATGCGGCCTGCGTCTCTTCCGTATCGGATTTCCGGCCATCCCGAAGGACGAGAGCGCAGTCACCAGCGTCACGCTGCCGGAATCGCAGGTTCTTCCGCAGGCAGCGGCGGATCAACGCGACCACCTCTGTCGGAGTCGACGCCTGGAGCCTGTCGAGGTCCGGTTCCTCGGTCAGTATCGCCGCAGTGGTCTCGCCCGGCGAAATACGGGAGAAAGGACTGCTGCCGGTCAGGCACTCGTAGAGGATCACGCCGAGAGCCCAGAGGTCGGTGCGTCGATCCGTCTGCTCGCCGCGAACTTGTTCCGGACTCATGTTCTGCAGCGTACCGAGAATCGCTCCCGGGGTCGTGATCCTGCTGGAAACAACCGCGGTCGTCACACCAGAGTCGGGATTCGACGTCGTCGCGCTCCGCGCCAGGCCGAAGTCGAGGATCTTGACCGTACCGTCGGAAGCGACCTTGACGTTTGCGGGTTTCAGATCACGGTGGATGAATCCGGCGTCGTGGGCGGCGGCCAGACCGTCGGCGATCTGGTGTCCGATCTCGAGGGTCTCGCCGACGCGAAGCGGACCGCGAGCGATGCGATCGGCCAGGGTCTCGCCATCGACGTACTCGAGAACGAGGTACTTGCGTCCCTCGTGTTCCTCGATGCCGTGGATACCGCCGATGTTCGGGTGATTCAATGCCGCGAGCGTTCGGGCCTCGCGTTCGAAACGAGCCATGAAACGAGCATCCTCCGCGAGTCCCATCGGCAACGACTTGATCGCGACGGTTCGTCCCAGGCGGCGGTCGATTCCCCTGAACACGACGCCCATGCCACCGCGACCGATCTCGGCCTCGATTCGGTAAGCGCCGATTTCATCCGGAGTCGCAGTCACGGCTAGGCCCCACTCGTGAAGACGCGTTCCTCTCGTCGACGGGAGAATGGTAGCACGCGAGCGACGCACCGGACGTGGAGGGCACCATGTCCTGCGACTCGCCGTCCTGCGACTCGCCGCGCCAGGTCTCCCTGGGCGGTCTGTCCGGAACACCTGAACTCGTCGCTCCATTCGAGCGTGGCGTCCCGGTGCGCTGATCCGGCGATGGATCGTGGCTCATCCGCCACGGGCAAGGTGTTGTCATCATGCATGATATGATCACTGGGACCATGGCACCCATCACCGCACTCCTGTGAGCCAGGGTGGCCTGCCACGTCGAGATTCCACCACCGAGAGGCCTGCCAGCAGCGGTGGTCGAACGGCGTCGATCATCACCGCCGTTTCCCGTCAACCAACTCGCGGCCCGTTCCTACGCCCGAAATGAACAAGCGGCTCGGCGGATTGCCGTGCGTCCCCCCGCCCCCCCGTCCTTGCCGCCGGTCAGCGATCCGACATCTCCGTCCTCCGGGACCGTCGGCGACGCCCCGCGTCCGTTGACGGCGCACGCCGGACGTGACATGCTCGCAAGCCCACCTGACGGATCCCCCTGCACCGTCCCTCCAGGTCTCGTCGCCCCCCCCCGTCCGAGCTCGTTCCGGTTGCGCCTGCGCGGGCAAGCCGGTCGCGGTTCCAGGCCCGCACGGAGCCGGATCGCCCATGTCCACCGCACGCGGGCCGGATCCGAGCTGACACGCACCATACCCACCGAGAATCGCGACAAGGAGTCCGACGATGTCACTGCCCGGACTGGACCGGATGACCGGCCATGTCGGTGTCGTAATCACCGTCACATTTCTCGCTCTCGCATCCCTCGTACCGCTGCCGGCGTCGGCCGTCGACTGCGAGACCGACGCACTCGGCCTGCTCCTCGAGAACGATGGCCAGGTCGGCATGTATCTCAAGCGTGTCGGGGGCCCGGTCCTCGGCGGCTACAACGAATCGACCGTCTTCGAGCCGGCGAGCGCCATCAAGGTCCTGGTGCACGCCCACGCCCTGCGTCAGGTGCAGGACGGGTTCATCACGCTCGACACCGACGTCGACTGGACCCGTGACCTGGACGAGGACGAGTGCGGCTCGCATCCCTGCAACGTGTCGAACCCGCAGGCGGAGAGCGATCCGCTCGACTATCTGCTCGAGCAGATGATGACCTGCTCGGACAACCGCCATACCCATGCGCTGCGAACGCTGTTCACCGACACGGCGATCCTCGCGACCGGCGCCACGCTCGGGATGACCGACACCGACTTCAATCACATCATCGGCTGCCCGACGTGCGACACCTTCAACGAGATCACCCTGGTCGATCTCGGGCGGGTCTACGAGGGGGTCACGACCGGCTTCCTCGACGAGGAGCGCCAGACGTTGTTCCACGACCTCATGCTGAACGAGACCAACAGCGGCTTCGGCGGCACGCTGAACGCGATCGTCGACGATGAGGTGGCGAACCAGGGGCTGGACCCGCAGGTGGCGGACGACTTCAAGGCGCTCATACGCTTCTCGACCAAGGGCGGGAGCTACACCCTGGGCGAGGGTTGCGTGGATCCCGACGATACCGAGTACCGGTCGATCGGCGGCATCGTCGAGCTGCCGACCTCGAACGGCGCGGCGAGCTGCGAGTACGTCTTCGGCGCCTGGATGAACGCCGTGCCGGAGGTGGTGCAGGGCACGGGCACGGTGGCCGCGGAGCTGCTGCGCCTCGCCATCTGCGAGGCCCTCGCGACCTGGGACATGGTGGACGTCGACATGATCTCGGCCTCCTACGATCCGCCGAACCCGTGGGGTCAGGAGGACACGATCGTCGACACCTTCACGCTCGAGGCCGGCGTCGATCTCTACGACATCCGCTTCCTGGCCGATCCGCTGCAGTGCCAGTCGGTCTCCTGCGAGCCCGGCGAGGTGCGGCGGCTGGCCGCCAGGCAGATCGAGTTCGTGCCCGCGGCGATCGGCTACCTGCCGGCCGGCGAGCCGGTCACGGTCGAGGTCAAGACGACGATCCCGATCGGCCAGCACGCCTGCAACTACGAGGGAGCCCTACATGTCGTTGCGGAGACCGATGAGCAGTGCACGTCGACCGTCTCGGAGCAGATCGACTACTCGCTGATCCTGCAGGCGGAGTTCGACGTCGACGTGGCGGACAACCTCGGCAACCTGTCGGAGAACACGCTGCGGCTGGTCGGATCCAAGAACGAGCTGGTGACCGGCACCTTCACGGTGATCAATCCGAATTCGACCACCCAGAACGTCGACCCGGACGATGGCCCCGGAAACCGGCGCATCGACCCGATCGACTTCAACGTGAGCGGCCTGGTCAAGGTCGGCGATCCGGCGGTGGAGATCCCGGCGGCGAACATCTCGGTCGAGACGCTGGTGAGTCTCGGCGCGGGCGACGCCCAGCAGGTCGACCTCATGATCGACGTCCCGGACGGGATCCCGGTCAATGCCCTGTACGCCGGCACCGTCGAGGTGGTCTACCAGAGCTGCCTCGGTTTCGGGCCGGAGGTCTCCGACACGTTCGCCGTCGAGCTCGAGGTGCGGCCGACCCAGGGTACGCTCGACATCCTGCAGGCCGATCTCGAGGCGGAGTACTGCCCGGAGGATCCGTGGACGCGACCGGGGCTCGTGGAGCTGCTGTTCGACATCCACGCCCTGGGCGACCACCGCAACGTGCGCGTCTCGTCGGGCGGGCTCTGCCACGAGACGATCGACACCAAGATCGACCAGTTCGACTTCTTCTCCGAGGAGTACGCACTCATCGCCGCCGGCGAGACGCGCGGCTCGCGCGTCGTCGCCATCGTGCCGCCAGGTCAGCACGCCGGTCTCTACGAGGGCAACATCCGCGTGGTCTCGGAGAACGGCGGCGAGGACTCGGTGCGCGTGCGCCTCGAGATCTGCCCGGTCTACGATCTCGACATCAAGGACGGCTATGCCAACCTGGACGGCAACGTGATGGAGGTCCAGGCCATCGCGCGCGCCAACGCGTCGGGAGGCGAGTGGGCGATGCGCGCCTTCGACATCGGCTTGCCGGCCGACTGGATCAACAATCGTGACGAGTTCGACGGCCCGGGCAATGCGCCGATCGACTGCATCGAGTGCGAGTTCGGCGAGTGGTCGCCCGCCTGGCGGGGCGAGAGCCAGGACCGTCATCTGCACACGAACTTCCGGTTCACCGGGGTCGGCTCGGTGAGCGGCCAGCGGTGCGACGTCGAGTCGGGTCAGTTCCGGCGGCTGCTGGTCAGCCTGTTCGTGCCACCGATGCAGGGCGGTGACAATCACCCCGGCACCTACCGCGGACGCCTCGACTGCGCGGCGCGGGTGGCCGACGTCACCGTCTCGCACGACTTCTTCGACATCGAGGTCGAGCTGGCGCGCATCGTCGGACCGGAGGGCCCGCTGGCCTTCACCGGCACCTTCGGGGCGCACCCGACCGCCGAGGGGGCGCGCATCTACTGGGGTGACTTCGCGCCGCTCGGCATGCACGGCACGGTGAACCTCTACCGCGAGGACCCGGCAACCGGCACCGTGGACCAGGTCGGCTCCGGTCTGGCGCAGCGGTCGAGCTACGTCGACGCCAGCGTCGAGCCCGGCACCGAGGTCACCTACCGGCTGGGGATCGAGGACGGCGGCCGCGAGGTCATGCTGGGCCCGGTCACCGTCGGCGCCACGCCGCGCTTCTTCCAGCTGTCGCAGAACGCGCCGAACCCGTTCCGGCGCGCGACGTCGATCCGCTACGACCTGGTCGAGAACGGACCGGTGTCGCTCAAGATCTACGACGTCGGTGGTCGCCTCGTCAGGACGCTGGTGCAGGGCGAGCAGCTGGCCGGCGTCCACGCGGTCGACTGGGACCGCCGTGGACAGTCGGGCCAGCAGGTGGCGAGCGGTATCTACTACTACAACCTGACGGCGAACGGCACGGCCGACACCAAGAAGATGGTGATCGTCGAGTAGCCGTGTCGGAGTAGCCGTGTCGGAGTACCCGTGTCGAGTCGCCGTCGCCGCGGGGCGACGGTGACGGGCCCTCACGAGGCGGGCGGTGACGTCACCATCACCGCCCGCCAGGGTCCCGGCTCCGGCATGCCGGCTTCGATGGGAGGGTCGATTGAATCAGATCCTGGTGCGTGGTGCCCGGCTCGAGTCGTGGGAGGCCGGGACCGGTGAGCCAGTCCTCTTCGTGCACGGTTCGGCGAGCGACTGCCGCACGTGGCAGGCCCAGCTCGAGCTCTTCGCCGAGCGCTACCGGGCGGTGGCGTACAGTCGCCGCTACCACTGGCCGAATGAGCCGATCGGGGAGGGCGTCGACTACACGATGGGCGAGCAGGTCGATGATCTGGAGGCCCTGGTCCGCTCGCTCGGCGAGGGTGGGGCGGTCCAGCTGGTGGGGCACTCCTACGGCGCCGTGCTCTGCCTGCTGCTCGCCATGCGGGCCCCCGGTCTCGTTCGTAGCCTCGTCCTGGCGGAACCCCCGGTGCTGACGCTCTTCGTGAGCATCCCGCCCCGCCCGGCCGAGATCCTCGGTCTCCTGCTGCGCCGGCCACGCACCGCCGTGGCCATCCTCCGCTTCGCGTTGCGCGGAGTCGCACCCGCCATCGCCGCCTTCCAGCGCGGCGATCCGGAGACCGGCCTCCACCGGTACGGTGCCGCCGTCTTCGGGCCCGGTGGTTACGAGCGCCTGTCGACGTCGCGCAAGGCCCAGGTACAGGACAACCTGACGAACGTCCGGACCGAGCTGCTCGGCCCGGGCTTCGACCCGTTGCCGGAGGAGCTGGTGCGTGACGTCCGCGTCCCCACGCTGCTGGTGACCGGGGAGCGCAGCATCGCGCTCTTTCACCGTCTGGCCAACCGGCTCGCGGAGCTGTTGCCGGCCGTCGAGCGGGTCGAGATCCCGCGAGCGTCACACCTGATGCACGAGGACGAGCCGGCCGCCTTCGCCGCCGCCGTCCTGGCGTTCGTCACGCGCTGTTCGGCGGCGTCGCGACCCACCCGGCTCCCGGGACCGCCGGCTGACTGAGCAGTCCGGGGCGGCCGGCGCGGGCACGGCAGACGTGGAGAAAGCGGGTGCTCCTGGTGTAGGATTGGTGGACGGTCGGTGAGGCGATGCCGCCCGCCGGTGAGGGCCGCATCACGGCCCGACGGTGCGACCCGCCCGCCACGCCGCCCGCGCCAC
This sequence comes from Candidatus Eiseniibacteriota bacterium, assembly GCA_050115055.1. Taxonomy (GTDB): domain Bacteria; phylum Eisenbacteria; class RBG-16-71-46; order CAVPCR01; family CBDCWB01; genus JASFRE01. Next base: position 11,729 of record JASFRE010000005.1, read on the forward strand.
GCCCACGACACGCACGCCCACGTCACTCGCCCACGCTGACGCCCACGATCACGGCGCCTGCTCGCCCGGCGCCCGGTCGGACTCACGCCCACGCTTGCCTTGCCCACGACCGGTCGTCTACCGCGTGTCCGTCCGGACGCGTGCGGACCCGTGCGCGCCGCGCGCCGCTTGCCGCGAGGATGCCATGAAGCGTCTCGACCCCCATCTCCCAACCGTCCCTCATCAGCGGTCCGACTCTCGTCCCCAGCCCCGCGCCGCCCATCGCGCTGGCGCCGTCGCGCTCGTCCCGGGAACCCAGATCGAGCTCGCCCTGGTGCCGGCGGTCGTCGTGTCGATCCTGGCCCTGGTGGCCGCCGCCCTCTTGGCCCTCGTTCTGGGTGCGGGCTGCAGCGACACGTTTCATCCGGAAGGGAACGCCGTGGGAAGCTCGCCACCGGGCGGCTACGGAGCGACACCGGGTGGCGTCCAGGACATGCAGATCGCCCGCCAGCTCGTGGCCGCCGGCCAGGTGCCTCCGGCCGCCGCGCTCCGCGTCGAGGGGATGTTCTCGGAGCATGACCTGCCGCTCGACGGCGGGGACTGCGCGTCGACTCTCTGCATCGGCGGCGCGCCGGGCTGGGAGGACGACTCCGGCTGGCTGCAGATCGGGCTCTCCTCGGACATCGACCCCGGGACCTTCGTGCGCCCCGCAAGCGCCATCGTGCTCCTCGTCGACATCTCGGGCTCCATGGGCTGGAGCTACGGCCAGTACGGCGTCCCGGCCGCGGTGGCGCGTGCGCTGCTGCTGTCGATGATCGAGGCGTTCGATGCCGGGGACCGGATCGGCATCGCGACCTTCGCGACGACGGCGGCGCTCGTCCAGACCTTCGTCCCCGGTGATCAGCACGACCTGCTGGCGGGACACGTGGCCGCGATGACCGACGCCGGCACGACCAACATGGAGGCGGGGCTGCGGCTGGCCCAGGAGATGTTCCAGGGGATCGAGCTGGACGTCGAGGAGCGTCGCGTGATCCTCATGACCGACGCCAACCCGAACACCGGTGCCACCGCCCCGGGCGCCTTCATGTCGATCGCGGCCGGGCTCGCGGCGGACGGCATCGGGCTCACGGTGATCGGCACCGGCATCGGTCTCGATTCGACCGTCATGCAGGCGATGCTCGATCTCGAGGGTGGCAACGGTTTCAGCGTCGTGGCGGCCGAGGACGTCGACGCGTTCCTGGAGGACCAGTGGCCGTGGATGGTCTGCCCGATCGCCCACGCCCTGTCGCTCGCGATCGCCCCGACCGGCGGCTTCGAGGTGAGCGGCGGCTACGGCTTCCCGGGCGATGAGGCCGGGCTCGAGGTGGCGTCGGTCTTCCTCAGCAAGCGGCGCGGCGCCCTGCTCGTCCGGCTCGCCGGGGGCGAGCTCACCACGCTGGGCGCCGAGATCGACCTCGACTACCGGACTCCGGATGGCGCGACGCACCAGCAGCACCTGACGCTCGCCGTGCCCGCCGGGGCCGCACCGGACTCGGCTGGCCGCTACTTCGCGGCGTACAGCACGCGCAAGGCGACGGCGCTGGCGCTGCTGGTCGACGGCATGCGGTCGGCCGCCGAGGTCTATACGGCCGCTCCTGAAGCAGCGATCGCCCTCATGCAGGCGGCGCGCGATCGGTTCGACAGCGATGCCGATGCCCTGCTCGCACAGGGGCAGGGCGATGCCGCCGACATCGAGCGCGAGCGCGCGCTGGCGGCGGCAATGCTGACGCTGATGCGGGAGGGTGCCCCACAGGGGACGCTCTACGGTCAGCTGCCCTAGCCGGAGGTGTGCTGCGGCGCCAGGGTGCGCCGCGGGCCATGCGTCATGGCGCGTCGTCGGATCCCGGCGGCGCGTCGTTGGATCCCAGCGGCGCGTCGTGGCGGGCGCGGACGGCGGCCAGCTCGGTCTCCACCTCGGAGGCCGTCGCCGGATCGCGCGCCATGCCGAGCAGCTCGACGGCGCGCTCGTAGTGCCGGATCGCCAGGTCGAGTCGCTCTCCCGCGGCGGAGAGCAGCCGCGCATAGTCGCGCTCTGCCAGCCAGCTCCGGGGGGCCAGCCGGATCGCCCACTTGAACTGGGTGGCTGCCGCCTTGGTCTCGCCGGCCAGCCCCAGTGCCACCGCCCTGCCGTAGCGATAGCCCGGATCGTGCGGGCGCGCCCGCAGGAGCTTGTCGAAGTACGCGAGCGACGCCTCCGAGTCGCCGAGCGCGGCGCGGCAACGCGCCACGCCGGCCAGGCTCAGCGGATGGTGCGGGTCGATGCGCAGCGCCTTGTCGAACTCGATGAGCGCCGTCTCCTGGCGTCCCCGTAGCAGCTCGACCTCTCCGAGGTAGGCGTGCGGCGCCGCCTCGTCCGGAAAGCGCAGGGCCAGGAGTTCCAACGTGCGCGCAGCCTCCCAGTAGCTACCGTCGCGGTCGTGGACCCGCACCAGTGCGCGGTAGGCGCGCTCGTCGGATGGTGCCAGATGGATCGCCGTCGTGAAGAGCGCCAGTGCCGAGTCGACCCGTCCTGCCTCGAGGACCTCGAGCCCGGCGGCGAAGGTCGCGTCGGCACGCGGGTCACGTGCCGCGGCCCCGGCCGCGGCCCCGGTGGGGATCGGGACGGGTGCGGGCGCGGTGCGTGCGATCGTGTCCGGTGCGGCGCGGACCGGCGCGGTGCTGTCCGGCATGTTACCGGCCGGGTCGCCGGTCGCGGTCGCCGGGTCGGATGGGCTACCATGCGCGGGACCGGCTGCCATCGCCGGCACGGGCGAGATTGGCAGGCAGACGACGAGGACGAGGAAGACCACCGGGATGATGCGGGGTCGAACCGGTCCCGGTCGGCATGCGGTCGCCGGGGCCCCGGGCGACCGTGCCGCAGATCCGCTGGATGTGGAGAGCGTGCTCATGAGACCGAAGAGTGTATCAAGTCGCTCCGGCGGCGGCAACGAAGGCGCCGGCGGGCGGCGGTCCACCGGCGGACGGCGGTCCACCGGGGAACGGCGGTCCTCCGGGGAACGGCGGTCGACCGGGGAACGGCGGTCGACCGGGGAACGGCGGTCCTCCGGGGAACGCCCGTCGACCCGGCGACGTGGTCGGCAGAAGGCCTCGCAGGACGACGCGTCCGGACCGCCGGCCGGCCGTCCGGCCGCCAAGCACCGCCGGCGTGCGCGGGCTCCTGGCGACCGTGCCCGACGGCCACGACCACACGGCGGCCGGCACCCGGGACGCCGTGTCCGCATCGTCGCCACCATCGGTCCGGCCTCGAGCGACCCGGCCATGCTGCGTCGCCTGGCGGAGGCCGGCATGGACGTGGCGCGCCTCAACATGTCGCACGGCACGCACGCCGGTCACGCGGCGGTGATCGAGGCGGTCCGCGCCTTCGATCGTCCCATCGCCATCCTCCTCGACCTCTCCGGGCCGAAGCTGCGCACCGGCGTCAACGTGGACGGGCGGCCGGTCCGCCTGGCGCGCGGGCGCGAGGTCGTGCTGACCCCGGGGCGTGTCCGGTCGACGGCCGAGCGCATCTCCGTCACCTACTCCGACCTCGCCGCCGACCTCGAGCCAGGGGCACGCATCCTGCTCGACGACGGCCAGCTCGAGCTCGAGGTCGTCGCCATCGAGGGGCGTGACGTGCGCTGCCGCGTGGTGGCCGGCGGTGAGCTCGGCGAGCACAAGGGGATCCACCTGCCGGGTGCCACCGTCTCGGCACCCGCCCTGACGCGCAAGGACCGCGAGGATCTCGAGTTCGGCCTGGAGCACGGCGTCGACTGGGTGGCGCTGTCGTTCGTCCGCGCGGCGGACGACCTGTCGGTGCTGCGCCGCGCCATGCGTCGCCTGGGTGGGGAGGTGCCGGTCGTCGCCAAGCTGGAGACCACGCGCGCGCTGGACGATCTGGAGGCGATTCTCGACGCCGCCGACGGCGTCATGGTGGCGCGAGGCGATCTCGGCCTCGACCTGGCGCCCGAGCAGGTGCCAGTCGCCCAGAAGCGCATCATCCGGCTGGCCAACCGCGCCGGGCTACCGGTCATCACCGCCACCCAGATGCTCGAGTCGATGACCGATCACCCGCGCCCCACCCGCGCCGAGGTGACCGACGTCGCCAACGCCGTGCTCGACGGCAGCGATGCCGTGATGCTGTCGGGCGAGACCGCCGCCGGGCGCTTCCCGCGCGAGGCGGTGGCGATGATGGCGCGCATCATCGAGACCACCGAGCACAGTGAGCTGCGCCACGCGCATCGCGATCGCGACCGCACACGCCGCGGTGTGCCGTCGGCCCAGGCCCCGGGTGCGGCCACTGCCCCGGCCACCACGGCCGGGGATGCGCCACTTCCCGGAGACCGGCACCCGGCGCTCGCTCCCACGGGTCGCCGCCGGACCACCGCCGGCGACGTCGACGCCATCGCGCACGCCGCCACGCTGCTCGCCGAGGAAACCGGCGCCGCGGCGGTGGCGGTCTACACCCTCTCCGGCGCGACGGCCCTGCGTGTGGCGCGCGAACGCCCGCCGGTGCCGATCTTCGCCCTGACGCCGTCGGCGGCGGTGGTGCGGCGCCTCGGTCTGGTGTGGGGTGTCGAGGCGCTCGAGATCTCGCGTGAGCGGACGACGGATCGCATGCTCGCGGCCGGCGAGGCGACGCTGCTCGAGGCCGGCCTGGTCGAGCGCGGCAGTCGCCTGGTGACGGTGGCCGGGGTGACCGGCCTGCGTGGCAGCACCAACGTCGTGCAGCTGGCGCGGGTCGGCGTGCCCGAGCCGGTGCCGGCCGGGGTGCCGGATTGACCCGCATCGGGCGGCGGACGTATGCTGCGCGCCCCAACGACCGTGGAGCGTGGCGATCCGGTGCAACGGCGTGCCGGCCGGCGGGCCCGTCCCCTGGCGCGAGGAGTGACGAAGGGTGAGCGATCTCGTTGAACGCATCGCCGCTGGCCGGACGCCGATCGCGGTGGTCGGACTCGGATACGTGGGAATGCCGCTGGCCGTGGCCTTTGGCCGACGCTGCAAGGTGATCGGCTTCGACATCAGCGCGCAGCGCATCGACGAGCTCCGGCGTGGCATCGATCGCACCGGCGAGCTATCGGCGGAGGATCTGGAGCAGGTCCGGATCGAGTTCTCCAGCGATCCCGAGGCGCTGCGTGACGCGGCCTTCCACATCGTCGCCGTGCCGACGCCCATCGACGCCAGTCGCAAGCCCGATCTGCGGCCCCTCGTCGGCGCATCGGAGACCATCGGCCCACGGCTCGCGCCGGGCGACATCGTCGTCTTCGAGTCGACCGTCTACCCGGGTGTCACCGAGGAGATCTGTGGCCCGATCCTGGCGCGGACGTCGGGTCTTCGTTGCGGAGTCGACTTCCACCTCGGCTATTCCCCGGAGCGCATCAATCCGGGTGATCCAGATCACCGGGTCGAGACCATCGTCAAGGTGGTCAGTGGTCAGAACGAGGCCGTGCTGGACACCGTCGCCCGGGTTTACGAGCTGGTGATCCGCGCCGGCGTCTACCGTTGCGCCGACATCCGGACCGCCGAGGCGGCGAAGGTGATCGAGAACACGCAGCGCGATCTCAACATCGGCCTCATGAACGAGCTGTCGATCATCTTCGACCGGCTCGGGATCGATTCGCGCCAGGTGCTGGCGGCAGCCGGCACCAAGTGGAACTTCCTGCCGTTCCGGCCGGGGCTGGTCGGCGGGCACTGTATCGGTGTCGATCCCTACTACCTGACCTTCAAGGCCGAGGAGGTCGGCATCCACCCGCAGGTGATCCTGGCGGCACGCCGCATCAACGACGGGATGGGCAAGTACGTCGCCGAGGCGACGGTGAAGGAGCTCATCAAGGCCGGCAAGGTCGTGCAGCGCTCGCGAGTGCTCATCCTGGGGCTGACCTTCAAGGAGAACGTCCCGGACCTCAGGAACTCGCGGGTCGTCGATATCATTCGCGAGCTGGGCGACTTCGACGTCGACGTGCTGGTCCACGATCCGCACGCCGACCCCGAGGAGGCACGCCGCGAGATGGGGGTCGAGATCTGCGACCTGGGCGCCGTGCGCGGCGTCGACGGCATCATCGCCGCGGTGGCGCACGACGCCTACCGCCAGCTCGACGCGCAGGCCTTCCGGCGCCTGGCGAAGAGCGACCACGCGGTCTTCATCGACGTTCGGAGCCTGCACGATCGCGCGGCGCTGGAGGCGGCCGGCTTCCGCTACTGGAGCCTCTGAGCGGGCGGGCCCCACGGTCGACGCCGGCGCTCCCACCGCCGTTCCGCCGTCCCGTACCGGGTCCGGCCGGGTCACCCCCGGACACCAACACCGCGGCACGGAAAATCCTGTACACTGCTGCCGGCATGGCACATGCGACGTCCGCCGGACGCCACCTGCCGGCCGACGACCCGTGGACGAAGGAGGCTGGTTGCTCTTCCTCGGTCCAATCCTGCTCTTCCTGGTCGGCATCGTCCTGCTCTGGTTCGGCGCCGAGTGGCTGGTCAAGGGGGCCGCGGCGCTCGGACGCTCGCTCGGAGTCTCGTCGCTGGTCATCGGCTTCACCATCGTCGCCTGCGCCACCTCGATGCCGGAGCAGCTGGTCAGCCTGGTGGCGGCCTACCGCGGCTCGACCGGTCTGGCGCTCGGTAACGTCGTCGGCTCGAACATTGCCAACATCGGCCTGGTGCTCGGGGTGAGCAGCCTGCTGGCGCCGATCGTGCTCCGCGCGGGCCTGCACCGGCGCGAGGTGCCGATGATGATCGGCCTGTCGACGATCTTCCTGCTCTTCGCCTGGCAGGCGCGGTCGATCGGCCGGCTCGAGGGCGGCATCCTGCTCCTGCTCCTCGTCCTGCTCCTGTGGTGGATGGTGTGGACGGCGCGCCGCGAGGGAGTCCCGGATGGTGAGGGTGAGGAGATCCCCGCGCTGCCATGGCCCCGCGCGGCGCTGTTCGCCACGGTGGGGCTGGTCGTCTTGCTGGCCGGAGCGGAGCTCATGATCCGCTCCGGTGTGCGCATGGCCGAGCTGCTGTCGGTCCCCGAGGAGATCATCGGCCTGTCGATGGTGGCGATCGGCACCTCGCTCCCGGAGCTCGCAGCCTCGGTGGTGAGTGCGCTGCGACGTAATCCCGAGCTCGCCTTCGGCAATGTCGTCGGCTCGAACCTCTTCAACATCAGCTTCGTCGCCGGGACCGTGTCGGTGGTCCGCCCGATCGACGTGGCCGATCGCATCGCCCGTCTCGACATGCCGGTCATGCTCGGGTTCTCGGTGGCGCTCTACCTGCTCATGCTGCGGCGGCCGCGGATCGGTCGGCGCGAGGGCGGCATCTTGCTGGCCGGCTACGTCCTCTTCATCCTGCACCTGGCGCTGGTGCCCTGACCCCCGATGCAACGCGTCGCTCCCTATGCGCAGCTGGCCCGCGATTTCGACCGCGAGCTCGGCGCGATCTTCGCGCAGTTCGAGCGCCCGCTGCTCGATGCGCTGCTGCGCGCCTGGCGACCGCCGGGGGATCGCGTCCTCGACCTGGCGTGCGGCACCGGGCGCGTGGCCACCTACCTGGCGCGGCGCCGGCGGCTCGAGGTGGTCGGCCTCGACCGCTCGCCGTCGATGGTGGCGATGGCGCGGCGGCGGTCCGGTGGCGGGCAGGTCCGCTGGCTGGTGGGCGACATGCGCCGCTTCGCGCTGCGCCGGCCGGTGGGGCTCGTGACCTGCCTGTTCGACAGCCTCAATCACCTGACCCGCGGCCGCGACGTGCAGCGGACCTTGCGCTGCGTCGCGCGTCACCTGCTGCCGGGGGGGCGGCTGCTCTTCGATGTCAACACGCCCTACGCGCTGCGGCGGCTCTGGCCGGGGCTCGGACGCGTCATCGAGCGCCCCGACCACTGCGCGGTATGGCGTGCCGACTACGACCGGCGGCACCGCCGGGCTCGCCTGGTGGCCGACTACTTCATCGGCACCGAGGCCCGCGGCTATCGCCACGTGCGTGAGGTCCATCTCGAGAAAGCACATCACGACAGCGAACTGCGGCGCTGGATCGGAAACGCCGGACTGCGGGTGCGGGCCGTGGGACGGCTCTACAAGGGACGCGGGCCCCGGCCGCCGTGCCTCCGCCGCGTCTACCTGTGCGAGGCGGCAGACGCGGGGGCCCGGGACTCCGGCGGTGCCCCGGATGCCTGATCGAGGGACTTGCAACTCTTGTTTACATTGCACGTTGCGCTTGTTAATGGAGTGCCCCCGGCAGACCACACCGTGGTTGACGAGAGGAAGGTGCATTGCTAGGATGCCGCAGCCTGAGTGAGGTAGGTCTCCCCGTCGTCACCTCGAACCCCTGCCCTTCAGGTCCCCGCATCGTTCAGCCATCCTGTGCGATCTAAACAGTCACTATCAACACTGGCCTACGGGAAACACGAAAGACGATGACTCGTTTGATGACCCAACTGGACGACATCGCGCGCGAGCTGGCGCAAGACATCGAGAATCTCAAGCGTCTGGCGGAGGCGATTCCGCAGCTCCTGGAGCGCAAGCACCGGCAGCTCGAGCGGGTCGCCGATGTGTCCAAATCCATGGCGTCCGAGGACGAGGAGATCCTGGCGCTGATCACCCGCTACACCGAGACACGTCGCCCCGCACGGCGCGGCGGAGGGCGCCGGCGTGGCCGGACGTTGCCCAGCGAGATCCTGACCCTGATCCATGCCGCGGGGTCGGAGGGCGCCAGCCTCGACTACCTGTTCGACAAGCTCTCGCAGAGCCGCGAGCTGACCCGGCAGAACCTGTCGAGTACCCTGAGCCGGATGAAGAGCCAGGGCAAGATTGCCCGCGATGGCGCCAACTTCGTGGCCCTCGAGGACGAGGAGGAGGAGGACTGACGATGCCAGTCGCCGGTCTGAGGGACCGGCGCGGGCCCGGGACGGCGCGGGCCCGGGACGGCGCGGCGAGGGACGGCGCGGCGAGGGAGCCGTGGGCGGCGCCCGGCACGTTGCGCAACGCAGTCCACATGAAAGACTTGCATTGAAAAGTGTGATGTAAGTTAACAGTTGGGGCGGTGTTGCAGATGGCGTGTCCAGATGCTATGCTTCGAAGTGGCTGCATGCTACCGCCCACCTTCTGACCGCTTGCCACTCTGGGTAGCGTCCGGCAGCGTCCCTGGCCGCGAACTTGCTTATCTGTATCGACCGTCGCCCGGCGTGGCGCGGACGATGCCTGTGACCACCCTGTAGGCGGTTGCACCGTGCCCCGGAACTCGCGCGGAAGAAAGCTGTATAGCATTGCAGTACCTCGACAGGCCGACCCCTGGAGTACCCAACCAAAAATGGAAGCAACGCACGACGTCACCCGAGATGTGTTCGATCCATCGACCGGCGAGAAGCGTCTCTCGGCTGGTCAGCAAGTCAAGGCTGTCGACCTCGGGGACCAGTTCTATGTCTGGCAGGTGCCGTATGATCACCTGGCGCGGCCGGTGACCATGACCCCCTGGCTGGTGAGTAGCAGCCTGCGACCGATCGGGCGCAACGGCGCACCCAGACCCAACGGCGGCAACGGTTCGAATGGCATCAGCGGCACCCATGGCGCCAATGGCACGAGCCGCCCGCATGGCGCCAACGGCGGTGCCGACTGACGACGCGGCGTGACGGGCGACCGGCCCGGCTCGCACCACCCCACTCACACCCACCCGCTCGCGCGTCCGTCTCGCCGATCCTGGCGAATCGCCGCCGCGACGCTCTGCGCGGCACCGCAGGGCCTCTCGTCCCGAAGACCAGACAGATGTTTGGTTCTGGAGGCGTGGCCGCGCCGCTCCTGCGTCGTTCCCGCGTCGGTCCCGCACCGCTCCCGCATCGCTCCCGGTCGCTTCCGCACCACTCCCGGTTCCGGTGCCGTCCTGGCCGTGTCCCGTTCCGCTTCCGCAGCTGGCAGCCGTTGCCCGCCGACGGCGCCGCGGCCCGCGCGCCGTCCTGCATGCCGTTGCCCGGAGCCGCCCGGCCCGGAGCCGCCCGGCCCTGAGCCGCCGGGCTCGGGGGCGCCGGGCTCGGGGGCGCCGGCCGACGGCGGTAGCACGAGCCGGCCGGTCCCGCTATCATCCGGAGTTCGAGGTGGGTCGTGGCGGCGAGCGGCTGGCCGTCGGCGCGCGCGACGGCGCACGACGCTCCGGTCCCGGCAGCCTGCGGGGAGGACCAGTTGGAAGCGGTTCCGGTCAATGAGTTGAGGCGCGCCTGTGAGGATCTGGACGCCGTGCTCGAGCGTCCGCAGTGGGACTTCACGCAGTACTGCCGTCGTCTGGCGGAGAGACTCGATGGAGACGGCTCGCTGACGGCCGCCGCACTGGCCAGGCTGGCCGAGGAGCTGATCGAGGATCTCCGTCAGGGTCTGGATCGACGCACCGGCAAGCCGTTTCGCTCGGTGATGCTCAATGACCGCGGCGAGTTGATCTACGACTACTGCCGGCAGCAGCTGGTCGAGGTGGCCGGCCGGATCGCCGATCGAGACTTCGCATCGGCGCTGGAGGCCGGACTGAGCGTCACGCCACCACCAGCTGTCGGTGAGGCGCCGAAGGCCGCACCGGCGAAGGCGCCGCAGGCCCCATCGGAGCCGCAAGCGAAGGCCGCTGCGAGCGGCGCGTCGAAGACCGCGACGGGGGATGCGGCGGTGCCCGCCCCGGATGCCGCACCGGGCGACTCCGGGACCGGTGGCTCTGCATCGCCGGCCGGCGACTGATCGGCTGGTCACCGGTTCCACCCCGTCGGCTCGAGGGACTCACACGCGTGGGGATGCTGTGATGTGGGGGAGTGCTTACCCCGGGACGGCGGCGGTCATGTCGCGCTCCCGGATCGTGACCACCGGCAGCCGCTGGTCGTGGCGCGAAGCCGACCGGCCACGCGAACCGTACCCGGCGAGGCGCGGAGGAGCGTCGAGAGGCGCGGGGCCCGTGCTGCGGGTCGCGCTGCTCCTCGTAGCTGGCGTCACCGGACTGCTCGGCGCGGCGACGTGTCCGGCCCTGGCCCAGGAGGGCCGCGCACCGGCGGCCGAACTCGCCGGCGTCGCACCGATTCCCCTCTACGAGCAACACTGCGCGCGTTGCCACGGGGAGCACGGTCGCGGTGACGGGCCGCACGCCGCGGGTCTCGAGCCGCCGCCGCGCGATTTCCTCGGTGGCCGCTTCAAGCTCAAGACCACCTACCCCAACACGCCGCCCACCATCGAGAACGTCGCCGACACGATCCGCCGCGGCATGACCGGGACCGCCATGCCGGCCTTCGAGGGCATCCTGAGCGATCGGGAGATCGAGGTTCTCGCGGTCCACGTGTTTACGCTCACCGGCCGGACACCGTCGCGGCGCTCGATGCGCGTCGCCAGCGTCCCGGATCGCGGCGTCGACTCCGTCGTGCTGGGCAAGCGGCTCTACGAGCGGCTCGGCTGCGCCGACTGCCACGGCGAGGGCGGCCTCGGCGACGGGCCCGCGGTCCCGCGGCTCGAGAACGCCGACGGCTCGCCGGTCATCGTCACCGACCTGACGCGGCCGTGGACCTTCAAGGGCGGCTGGCGTCGCATCGACATCGCACTGCGCATCCTCGCCGGCATGGAGGGCACCCCCATGACCGGCTACCGGGACGCGTCGCTGCGTGCCGATCAGCTCTACTCCCTGGTCGACTACGTGCTCTCGCTGCGGCGCAGCGAGGATCTGCTGAGCTCGGCGGCGCGTGACTTCGCGGTCGAGGAGGGCGTCGAGACCGGGATCGAGCGCAGCCTGACCGAGCGCGGACGGCGTCTGGTCTCGGTCCTGTCGTGCGACCACTGTCACACGCCGATCGACGGGACCGGCGCACCGATCGATTCGCTCCGTCTGGCGGGCGGCACGCGCATGGAGCTCTATCCGCTGCGCGACATCGTCGCGAGCAATCTGACACCGCATGCGACGGGCCTCGGCGGCGTCGGGCTCGACGCCTTCAAGCGCATGATGCGTCGCGGGCGCACACCGGACCGGCGGCGGCTCGATCCGATCGCCATGCCGTGGCCGCACTACGCGTCGCTCACCGACGCCGATCTGGAGGCGATGTACGCCTACCTGGCGTCGCTCGAGCCGGTCGCCAACCAGATCCCGGCGACGCGCGAGCTCGGCGGCCTCGACACGCTCATCTTCAAGGCGCGGGCGCTGAGTGGCGGACCGACGGCGCGCGTCATCATGCACCCGGGCAATGCCGGGATGCCCGGCGGTCAGGGGCCGAAGCCGCCGCGCATCGATGACCGCTCCTGGCGGCGGCTGTCCGGACTGCTCGGCATCGTCCTCCTCATCGAGTTTCTCTACCTGTGGCGGCCGTTCATGGTCTCCGGGCTGCGCCGTCGGCGCCGCCGGCATCACCGGCCGCTGCGCGAGCGGATCCGCGGACCGTTCTTCGCGCTTTCGATCATCGTGTCGGCGGCGATCGTGGCGGTCGCCTGGTGGCCGCCGGATCACTTCGGCACCGCCGGCCAGACCATCGATCTCGTCGCGCCGGAGCTGCCGGAACCGGCCGGGGTCAGTGGGCGCATGCGGACGATCGCCGAGCATGGGCGTTATCTGACCGGTGTCGCCGGCTGCGCGAGTTGCCACACGGACATCGACCCGCTGTGGCCGATGAGCAGCGGGGCGGTGCTCGGTGGCGACCACCGCGTGTCGTGGGCGCTGCTCGGTGACTGGGAGGCGACGAGCCTGATCGACTACGCCGGTCGCAAGGGCGGTGCCGACCGGCTCGCGTTCCGGCGGCTGATGCGATCGGGGATCATCCCGGGGCGCGCGCCGGTCGAACCCGCCGCGATGCCCTGGAACCGCAGCGGTCGCCTGAGCGCCGAGGAACTCGAGGCGATGTACATCTACCTCGCATCGATCGGCGGCGCGGCGGAAGGCACGGTCGGTGGCGGGGACCAGGGCGCCAACGAACGCACGGCCGACCGCGCACCCTCCGGCGCCGCCGACCCGGAGCCGGCGACTCCCTGAGCCGCCCGCCAGGCGTTGCACCGCGAGCCGCTGCCCGAGGATGACCCTGCGGGGCTCTCCCGGAACTCACTCGAAGCGAAACGTGCGCGCCAGGACGACGATCGCCAGCGTCGCGGCGAGCGCCGTCACGACCAGGTGCGGCACGACACTCGCAGGTCCCATCCCGAAGCTCACCAGGCGATGCAGGGCGTCCATCGTCCAGCCGGTCGGCAGCACCAGCGCCAGCTGCTGCATCCACCGCGGCGTGATCTCGATCGGCCACCAGCATCCGCCCAGGGCCGCCAGCAGGTTGCTGGCCAGGACGGCGATCCCGATCGCCTGACCCTCGGTGCGGGCCAGGTTGCCGAGCAGGAGACCGAGCGCCGCACACAGCGTTCCGTAGCCGAGGAGCACGAGGAACAGGATCGGCAGCGCATCACCCCAGCGCATGCCGAACAGCACCGTGCCGGCCAGCATCGCGAAGCCGATCTGCACCGCCCCCTGCACGAGGCGAGCGGCGAGCTTGCCGGTGACGATCGAGCCGCGACCGAGCGGCGCGGAGGCGAGCCGGCGCATCAACCCCTCGTGACGCTCGATGACCAGCAACACCGAGCCCGAGGTCAGGAGCCCGAGCAGCGTGAACATGGTGAGGATGCCGGGTACGGCCTGCCCGAAGCCGCGGGGGATGTCGCGCGGTTCGCCTGCCGGCTCCACCGCGAGCGTGAGCGGTCGCGGTTCACCCACGAGCGAATCGAGGGAGGCGGGCTCGAGCGGCACGCCGCCGACTCCGAGCACCGTCACGTCGGCCAGCAGTCCGTACACGGCGCGCCGGATGCGGATACCCGCATGCTCGGCAGCGCTGGCCCCGTCATCGTCATCGTCGGCGGCCGTCTCGAGGACGAGGGTCACGCGCCGGTGGCCACGCAGCGAGTCGGTGAAGCCGGTCGGGATCGCCAGGCGGCGGGTCGGCGCCGCGTCATCGGGCTCTGACATATCGCGAGCGGCGCCATCCGGGGCCAGGTCGTCCGCCACGGCATCAAGACTCCCGCCGTTCCCCATGACCAGCGTGAAGCCCTCGGCCTCGAGTCGGGAGGCGAGCGTATCGGCCAGGAAGCCGGCATCGGGCGCGATGTCGAGCGCCAGCGGTGTGTCCGCGAGACCGCTCAGACCGCCGCCGCTGGTGATCGTGCCGATGAAGAACATGAAGATGACCGGCATGACGAAGGTCCACAGCCAGG